>NZ_JAUBRI010000050.1:0-60044 GCF_036701795.1 Microcoleus sp. N9_A1 | reverse complement strand
GACTGAAGTCCCCCGTGTCGCTTACCTCTCAGGGCTAAAGCCGCTGAGTTTCCCGCATCCCGTATGAATTTTTATGACCGCCCGGGGTTGTCGCAATTATCGAGACGTTCATTTCCTCGCAAATATCGAGAGCATATTCGGCAGTTTGCTGCAAATCTTGGGTCATTTGGGCAATAGTATGCCAGATATCCAGTTCTTTTTTTGGATACAACACTTTTTCTCCTTTTGGTAGCTTGTCATTCTCTGTTTCAGACTTCGGCTTGATTAACCTCATCGTCTTGGATAAGCTATTTACTGTTTTACCCCTGATTAATAATGAGATTAATACAAAAATAAAAACCAGAAAATGACCGATTATGCTTAACCTAATAGTAGGTTCTTTTCTAGGAGTATCCTGAGATTGTATATAATTGTAAGTCGGTAATTGTACTGCCTCAATTGGGGATAACTTATCCAAAAATAATGCGGGACTTGCAGAAGTAAGGGGGCGAGATGCCGATCGCAAATAGCTATGTTTCTGAGACTGAATCAAAATTCCTTCTACAGGGGGAGTGCCATGCCTATCTCCTACACTTGTCGGTAATATTTTTGGATTTATGCCACATTTCGCAGCAAAAATAGCAACCGCGAAATATCCTAACATTAATTGAAAAATTATTTTCACTTGCTCTTCTTCCTAATTTTCAATAAATCATTTTCTGGCAATCCTAAATCTTAAAAAGTTTAGCAGGACTTGCTCTGTCATAGGAAAATCCAGCCAACCTTAATTTATGTTGACTTGTAAATTAAATTTTACCCAGCTAATAACTTAGCTTTATAACTAATTACAATTTTAATCTTAATTTAAAATGTGTCATCAGCCATTGTGCCACAAATTATCCGCCATTCTGCCTAGACACCGGGTGGAAGCGCGCTAAAATTAGATAATTCCCGTAAGCAGGCGACCGGGATTTGTTAGAAAAATAAACAATTAGCTTAAAATCGATGCAGAGGTCCCCCTAATTGAACCCATGAGTCAGACCATCCCAGAACTCCAAAAAGAAGTCCGCGCGCTGCAAGCAGAAGTTACCGCCCTGCAAGAGTCGCGGGAAAAACTTGCCGTACAGCGCTCTGAGTGCCGAGTGGCAGTCAGTTTTCCCAAAAATAATACTCCTGAAGCTATTGCTGAGTTCCACCAGCAAACTGCTGCTTTTGGGGAGCAGTGGTTGCAGCAAATCCAGGAAATTGACCGAGAGACTAAAAATATTGAAAAGCAACTGCAACAAAAACAGGCTTTAATGAATTACAAGCAAGGTGAACTAGACAACTTGCTTGCCGGAGAGCACTGGCAAGAAGTAGAAAACCACGTTCAAACCGGGGAAAAACGCTTGCAAGCACAAGCTCGTAGAATCAATCAAGCAGCAGCGCAACTAGAGACAGAAATTCAAGCTTTAAAAGCACTGTACGACCAACTCAATCCGAGTTATTCCGAGTGGTTTCAACAACCAACTCAAATAGTTGAATTTTCTGCAAAAACTATTCCTTATGCTTTTCCCAGCAGCAGTGGCTTGATCTTGGATAATAAGGAGATTGAGTGGGAACAAAAGTAGTTTTGACTTTTAAATTTTAAAGGTAAATTAGTGATTTTAATGTCGCCGTCGAACGCTCAAATAAGCAAGACAGATTCGACGGCAACATCCCAAGGCTTTTACCTGCTTGTTTAAATCCAAAATACAAAACTGCCTCTGGCACAGCTAATTTTAAGATTTGTGAGTTTCATTTTTGGAAACAGGTTTGTTTGTAACTCTAGTGTCAACCTACAATCTAAAATACAACAGTTCTGGACGCATCAACCGGGTTTTACGAAAAGACTTTGTTGCAGCCCTCGCTGACGCTAAAACACCAGGTTGATGAGAGCGAGGAGTGCGTAAGCCCTGTCTAAAATCTCAAATAGACTTACTGATGAAACAATTGATTTGGATAGCGCTATTTATTCTGGTTGCGGTGGTGGCTGTGGGTTGGCGTTCTGACTCGTGGCATCGGTTGTCGGCTGTACCAGAATTTTGGGTCGATAGCAATATCCACACTTCCCAAAACCCGTCTCCCTTACCGCTTCCGGCTGAAAAAAATACTTTTTTTCAGCCGGAAATTGACCCGTCCCGGCTGTGGAAACACGTCGAGACTTTAGCAGGAGAACGCGATGGAGAACGAGATCGCTCTTTTACTAGAGACTACATTTCCCAGCAATTGCAAACATTAGGATTTTCCGCAGATTTGCAGCGGTTCGATCGCGGAATCAACGTCTTTGCTGAGAGAAAAGGCACTGACTCAAACGCCGGTGCAATTTTAGTGGCAGCACACTACGATACTGTACCAAACTCCCCAGGGGCTGACGACAATGCGACGGGAGTTGCTGTAGTTTTAGAAGTAGCAAGATTGCTGGGTTCTCGCCCCAGGCCTCGGACATTGCAAGTAGCATTTTTCGACAGGGAAGAACTCGGACTTTTAGGCAGTTTAGCATTTACAGGTAGCGACGCGCGGTTAAAAAATTTGCAGGGAGCGATCGTCCTAGATATGGTAGGTTATGCCTGCCACACCCCCGGATGCCAGCAATATCCCGAAGGATTGACAGCGCAACCTTTTCTAGAAGCATCGGGGGTAAAATCTCCTGACAAAGGCGAGTTTATCGCTGTGATTGGGGATGCGGAACATCCGCTGCTATTGAAAAGTTTTGCGGAGTCGGGAAAAGCCGATTTGCCGCCGGTGGTGGCGCTGCCGGTTCCCCTGAAAGGGTTGCTGACTCCCGATGTTTTGCGGAGCGACCACGCGCCTTTCTGGTATAAAGGAATTGGTGCTGTGTTGGTGACGGATACTGCAAATTTGCGATCGCCCCACTATCACCAATCTAGCGATACCTTAGCAACTATCGATCGACCTTTTTTCGCAGGTTCTGCTCAAATTGTTGTTAATGCTACGGCTAAATTATTGGAAATTCGGTAATTGGTAATCGGTAATTGGTAATTGGTAATCTACTCGTTACCAGGCTCTGCCTGGTAACGCATATCGGGAGGCTCTGCCTCCAATTTTCCCACCCGAAGCAAGCGAGGCAGAGCCTCTGGAAATCGGTTCCTAGGCAGAGCCTAGGAACCAGCTAAAATAACAAATTAATTAATAAAAAATAACCAATAACCAATAACAAATGACTAACAAAGAAAGCCTACAACGGCATTTACTGCAACTAGACAATCGAGGCTACAAAGCCTACAAAGACATTCAAGGTAACTACGACTTTTCTGAATTCACATTAATTATTGATTACGTGCAGGGAGATCCGTTTGCTTCTCCCAGTAAATTTAGAGTCATAGTTCCCCCCAACATTGCTCAAATTCCCCGCGAATTTTTCAGTTCTCGCAGTAGAGAAATAGCCCTGCGAGATTACCTAACTCGCCAGTTTGACAAAGCCGCATACAGCAATAGCAGCAAACGCGGTACTGGCAAAAGCGGTATGATTGCAGTGACTGGCTTCGGACAAGAAGTTTTAGAGCGAACTTCGGCATTTATCATTTCCTCCAATACATCCGATATCGAAGATTTAGGAGGAGTTGAACTGCGATTTGCCGTCGGACTTCCAGCGGGCGGGCGCAGTATCTTAGGGCGACAAGCTGCTGAAATGCTGTGCGAAGATATTCCGCGAATTGTCAGCAATTCTCTCAAATATCCTCACTTAAATGCTGCGGAATGTCGCCGTCACGTTGAAACCGTAGAAGATGCTGACTGGCTGCGGCTGCAATTAGCTGAAAAAGGATTAGTTGCGTTTGTTGCTGATGGTTCTATTTTACCCCGCCGCAGCGGTGTTGACAACAGCCCTTTGTTAAATAATGCTGTGGCTTTTCAGTCGCCGCCGTCGTTAAAAGTTGACTTGAATTGTCCGAATCGCGGTTTGATTTCCGGTATGGGTATTCCCGCTGGCATTACTTTGATTGTTGGCGGCGGCTATCACGGCAAATCTACTTTACTAAGGGCGATTGAGTTGGGAGTTTACAACCGAATTCCGGGAGATGGCCGAGAATTTGTGGTGACTAATCCGGCGGCGGTTAAAATTAGGGCAGAAGATGGCAGAAGTGTTGCGGGAGTCGATATTTCGCCTTTTATTAACAACTTGCCACAAGGTAGAGATACTGCACAATTTTATACTGAAAATGCGAGCGGTAGCACGTCGCAAGCTGCTAATATTATTGAGGCTTTGGAAGTGGGGAGAAGGAAGTTCGGCAACGGATTCTGTAACGGATTTAACGGATGTCAGTCCGATGGAAGTCGGAAGAAGGAAGAAGGAAGAGGGAATGAGGAACAGGAGAGAAGTAAAAAGGAACAGGGTTTAGTGCCTGTTTTATTAGTTGATGAGGATACGGCGGCGACGAATTTTATGATTCGCGATCGCAGAATGCAAGAACTCATCGCTAAGGATAAGGAACCGATTACGCCGTTTATTGATAAAGTTAAACAGTTGTACGCAGATTGCGGCGTATCGACTATTTTAGTCATGGGGGGAAGTGGCGATTATTTTGATGTGGCAGATACTGTGATTGCAATGGATAACTTTCAAGCATATAATGTGACGGAAAAAGCTAAAAAAATTGCTATAAATTACTCGATTAGCCGTGCTGCTGAAGGGGGAGAAACTTTTGGTGAGATTACTCAAAGAGTGCCGATTCCTGCTAGTTTAGATCCGAGTCGGGGACGGCGAGATGTGCGGGTGAAGGTGCGGGATGTTGATGAATTGGCTTTTGGAACTGAGGATATTGATTTGGGTGCTGTTGAGCAAATTGTGGACAGCGGACAGTTAAGGGCGATCGCTGCGGCAATGGTTTATGCTAAGCAGCAATACATGGACGGAAAACGCACTTTATCGGAAATTATCGATTTGGTGATGGCAGATATTGACGCGCAGGGGATGGATATTTTATCGCCTTTTCCTGAAGGGGATTTTGCCATGTTTCGACGGTTTGAATTGGCGGCGGCAATTAATCGGCTTCGTAGTTTGTCGGTTGACAGTTGACAGTTGACAGTTGACAGAATGAATAGGGAATAGGGAATAAATAATATAGATGTAACGTGCGCGGAAGACGATAGTATATACATTTTGCATGAGTTCTAAAATAAATAAGTAGATTGTTGCCATACTTTTGATATGCTGACAAAAGTGAGTGCAAAAACCGCGATTGAAGTATGACAGGCAATATAGGACAACTGACTGCTTTAAGCGATCGACCGTATTTAGTATTAAGCAATCAAGGCGAGATTTTACAGTTAGAGTTAAAACAGCAGCAGCACGTATTGGGGCGCGATCGCACTCGTGCTGATTTAGTCATTCCCGAACCCTGGCGCGCAGTTTCCGGCGTTCACGCTGTTTTGCGCCAAATTGGGGATAATTACTGGATTTACGACGGTGACGGGCAGCGGCCGAGCACTAATGGCTTATTTGTCGATCGCACTCGCATCACTCCCAATGACGGTTATTGTCTGAAAAACGGCACAGAAATTAAAATCGGTCTCGATCCTCAAAATCAAGTTTTGCTGACTTATTTTAATCCGCTGCCGAATCAGGTTGCTGTCCCTAGCAAGCAGTCAATTCTTCTTAAGAATCGGTCGGTTTTGTTGGGTCGCGATCCAAACGCTTCGCTGCAATTAGATGCGCCGCTTGTTTCTAGACGCCACGCCACAATTGACCAAGACAGTCGCGGCAATTATATTTTGCGAGACCACAGCGTTAACGGGGTTTTTGTTAACGGTCAGCGAGTGACAAATTCTGTACAGTTGTCCGAGGGAGATGCAATTCGGATCGGCCCGTTTACTCTAACTTACCGCAGCGGTGAGTTGCAGATGCAAGACTCCGGCCATCAAATTCGTTTGGATGCTGACAGTCTGGTGATTCCGAAGCGTTTGGATAACATCACTTTGGCGATCGAACCGGGGCAGTTTGTGGCTTTAGTCGGCGGTAGCGGCGCGGGGAAATCTACTTTAATGCGGACGCTTTTAGGCATTGAAAAAACTACTAACGGCGCTGTGTTTCTCAACGGCGACAACCTGCGCCAAAACTTCAATATTTACCGCAATCAAATCGGTTACGTGCCTCAAGATGATATTGTACACGCAGATTTGACAGTAGAAGAAGTCTTGAGTTATGCAGCTAAATTGCGCTTACCTCCCGATACAGATGTCAAGCAGGTAGTCGCCAAAACTTTAGAAGATATTGAAATGACTCACCGTCGCAAGGCTTTGGTAAAACAGCTTAGCGGCGGACAGCGGAAGCGGGTCAGCATCGGAGTCGAACTGTTAGCAGACCCGAAACTTTTCTTTTTAGACGAACCGACTTCAGGACTCGATCCGGGTTTGGATAAGAAGATGATGCAACTGCTGCGAAAGTTGGCAAATCAAGGCCGAACGGTGATTCTGGTGACTCACGCGACGGCAAATATCACGATGTGCGATCGAATCGTTTTTATGGGTCGCGGCGGACGCCTTTGTTACTTCGGCCCGCCTAGGGAAGCGCTCGATTTTTTTGATGTCAAAACTGGCGATTTTGCAGACATTTACAACGAATTAGAAACAGGAGAAACCAACGTTCAAAGCTGGGCAGATAAGTTTCGCAGTTCTCCATATTATCAGCAATACATTGTCAATCACTTCAGCACAGGCAACGCTAATACAAAAATACCTTCAGCACCTTCTCTGCCAAAATCTCAATCTTTTGTAAAACAACTCGTTTTGCTTGCCCAGCGTTATTTTCAACTCGTTTCCCGCGACTTAGTTAACTTAAGCTTAGCTCTTTTAACAGCGCCGATCGGCATTAGTTTACTGCGGCTTGCAGTCAGAGATAAAGACCCATTAATTGGCGCGCCGGAGGCCACTTTAGCACCTTTGGCGTTGCGAGTTTTGTTTGTATTTACCTGTGCGGCGATTTGGGTGGGACTGGCAACTTCTCTGCAAGAAATTGTCAAAGAATCAGCTATTTATCTGCGAGAACGTTTGGTCAATTTAGGATTGTTTGCTTATTTAGGTTCAAAAATTTTTATACTTGCTGGTTTGGCAGTATTGCAAACGCTGTTAATGGTAGGAGTTATTCTGATTGCTTTTAAATCCCCCGAACCGAGTTTGATTTCCTGGGCGATGGGGGCAACTATTACCACATTCCTAACTTTGATGAGCTGCATAAGTCTCGGATTAGTCGTTTCCGCGATTGTTAAAAATAGCTCTCAAGCTAATAGCGCTTTGCCTCTATTATTGCTGCCTCAGATTATTTTTTCGGGAGTTTTGTTTAAGATGGAAGGTGCGGCGAGCAAGTTTTCTTGGCTGATGTTAAGCCGCTGGTCTGTGGGTGCTTACGGCTCTTTAGTTAATGTGAATGCGATGGTTCCCACACCTACTACATTACCGGATGGGAGTACGCTTCCTCAGCCGTTTGAGCCTACTCCTGTTTACGATCCAACTTGGGAAAATTTGGGTTTAAACTGGGGTATTTTGTGCGTGCATATTTTCGTTTATTTGATGTTGACTCTGTGGTTGCAGAAGCGGAAAGATATTTTATGAATTATTGGCTGATGAAGTCGGAACCGGATGTTTATAGTATTGCGGACTTGAAGGGCGATCGCACTTCGATTTGGGACGGCGTTCGCAACTATCAAGCTCGCAATTTCCTGCGACAAATGAGTCGGGGAGATTTAGTATTTTTTTACCATTCTAATACTAAAATACCGGGAATTGTCGGCTTAGTGCGCGTCGTTGAAACTGGGATTGCCGATCCGAGTCAGTTCGATATGAATAGCGAATATTACGATCCTAAATCGCAGTTTGATGCGCCTCGTTGGCAAACTGTGAAAGTGGAGTTTGTTGAGGAGTTTGCTAAGTTAATATCTTTGGATGAACTGAAACAAAAGTTTAGTGCTGATGAGATTTTGGTTGTGAGAAAAGGCAATCGGTTATCGGTGATGCCGATATCTGAAGGTGCTGCTGAGAAGATTTTGAACATGACATAACTCTAACTAAGTATGGTGCGTCATCAGAGCGTTATTTCTTCAAATATCTAGAAGCTTAAAGGTGACGCACCATACAATTATTAACTAAAGACCTGCCGCACAAACGGCTGCTCCAATTAACCCTACATTGTCATTCAAAACCAATCGAACTGGCATCATTTCTAACAGCGAATCCATCCGGCCTTTGTGCGTAAAAGCTCGCATAAAACCCCCTTCTAGAATCAGTGGCAAAATCTTAGTAGCAATGCCGCCGGCTATATACAAACCCCCGTAAGGTAGAAGTGACACAGCCATATTTCCCGCGACAGCGCCGTAAGCTTCTACAAACATTTGCATTGTTTGTTCCGAAAGCCGATCGCACTTTTTGAGTGCCGCCTGTGCAATTGTCGCCCCCGGATCGACAGTCTTCTCGCTTTTACCGATTTCTGACTCCCATTTTTTGATAACTTCCCCTACCTCCGACGATTCAGGGGCAAACTTTCTGTCCCGCAAAAACTGGTAAATTGAAACAATCCCTAGTCCCGAAACTACACGCTCGATCGATATTCTTTGAATGTCATGTTTTGCTAACAAATATTTTAGCAATTCAAACTCCAACTCCGAGCGAGGAGCAAAGTCACCGTGTCCCCCTTCCGAAGAAAAAACCCTGATGCCATTTGCCTCGGGAATTGCAAAACAATTTCCCAAACCAGTACCTGCACCAATCACAGCAATCGGATCGTGTTGGCGGGGTTTTCCTACTTGCAAAATGTGCAAATCTCGCTCGTCCAAACCCCACACGCCGTAGCCAACTGCAACAAAATCATTAATTAAACTAACGTGCGATATTCCTAATTCTTGTTCCAGACGCTTCGCATCCAACAGCCAAGGCAAATTAGTCAGTTTTGCAGTGTTGTTAACAACCGGGCCTGCGATCGCAAAACAAGCTTTTTCAGGCAAGGGCGCAAAATCCAATTTCATAGCAGCTTCCCTCAAGAACTGCTCCACCATCGGTACTAAATCCGGGAACTCCCCGCTCGGATAGCGAAACTCGTAAAGTGCGTTCATTTCACCCTTAACAGTCCTTTCCACTAAGCGCAAAATTGTCTTAGTTCCGCCAATATCGCCAGCTAATAATAATGCCATAAATCTCTTTTTCAACCAAAGATAACATTCCCCATGTGAACTAACCTGACGGTCAACATAGTACAGTTAGACCGCAGGCTTCTTTTTCCTTTTTGCAAAGGCTTTTTTGAGTGACGGAGTTCCCCCGCCACTTTCGTAATTCAAGCCAATCTTTCTGATAAGTTTAGCTGAATTTTCGTCTCGATCCAAAGATTCTCCACACTGACAAGAATGCCACCGTTCCGATAATTCTTTCGGGACTTTATTGAGACAGTTCCAGCAGTGTTGAGAAGTTCCTTTCGGGTCAACGAGTAAAACGCTTTTACCTAATTTCCAAGCGACATACTTCAGAACGTTGGCAAATTGCCCGTGAGCGGCATCAAGCATGGATTTATTCAAACCGCTTTTAGCTGACTGACCGTTCGGCAAATAAACCAACTTACCATTTTCAATATCAGTTTTAGGCTTGGCACGTCTAGTTAGATTCTTGACACTCAAATCTTCAATAACTAAAACATCACACTTGCTAAGGAGCTGCGGTGCTGTTTTGAATTGAAAATCTAATCTAGCTCTGGCCACGAACTGATGGAGTCTGAAAATCTTGTCCTTGATAATCTTCCAAGGTTTAGAACCCTTAACTCTATTAGCTAACTTCGCTTGAAGCCTTGCTAATTTCTCAGCCGACTTTCTCAAGAATCTCGGATTTTCAACTCTTTCGCCATTGGAAAGATAAGCGTAATTAGTGACTCCCAAATCAATACCAACAGTATTATTTTCAGTCGGTTGAATTTCTACAACCGTTACGGGAACCGTCTTATCTTCTAGCGTCAAGGAAATATACCACCCATCCGCTTCTCTGATAACACTACCCGTCTTAACTGTGAACCCTGTTGGTATTGGACGATGGAAAACCATCGGTACTTGACCTATTTTGGCAAGGCTAATACAAATCCTATTTTGCTCGTCCTTGACAATATCTAAGTTGTCTAATTGAGGGTAAGTGAAGGATTTGTAGTAGTGAAGCCCCTTGAATTTGGGCTTACCTCTACGATTGCCGTTTTTGTCGGGCGTAGTAAAGTTTGAAAAGGAAGTTTCAACTCTGTTAACGACATCTTGCAAAACTTGAGAATCCAACACTTTGTAATCACGAAACAGTTTTTTAGTGTTTTTCAGGTCGGCAAGTTGTATCGTCTGCCACTGTACATATCCGCCTTCAATGTTTGAGAAAACGTCACCTTTCTTGGTCAAAGGATTGCCTGATTCATCCTTCTTTCTGCCATCTCTAGTTTGCACTCTCGTCAAAGGAATATTTCGATAAATCTCCTCAACAGGGATTATCGAAACAACTAATGGGCAGGCGTTGATAGGTGTTCTCGTAGCTTCCCACCATCTGAATCTTTCGCCTAGTCGGTAGTTGTACTGCCGACGACAGAGTTCTAAGTGAGCCACGATCGTCGTTAGTTGGGCTTTGGTGGGTTTGAGGCGGTATTTGTAAGTTAATTGCATTTCTAAACTTCCTTTTTCGACCTTTGCATAGTATAGTTTATGTACGTCTAAAATGCAACACCGAAAATTACTATTTCAACACTGGAAAGAACATCGAAAATCAAGATGCTACCGAAGATTGATTCGTAGTAAGCAGGTCTAATTGTTGGTTTCCGTTCCTCCACCCAACGCTTCTGGACATCCCTACGGTAATTCATTCGGGGTACTTCGCGTAGCGCTCAGATTCATCCCCTCTGAATATACCGAGGGACTTCCCGGCTGGTAGTTAAACACCCACAGTATTAATTGCCAACCAAGCCCGCAGCACCTCAGCCACAGTCCAAGCTTGAGCCGTGCAGCCTCGCGGCGAGTGCGGGGCGTCGCCCTCAAAAATTTCGCCCAGACTGCCAACTCCGCCGGCTCTTATATGATGTGCCATCGGTTCTAGGAATTCGCGAGCTTGTGCTGGGTCTTTGTATACGTGCAAGTGCGCCAAGACAAACGGGCCAATCAGCCAGCCCCAAGCTGTGCCCTGGTGGTAGGCGCTGTCGCGCTGGAATTGGTCGCCTCCGTATGCGCCGCGATACTGCGGGTGCTGCGGCGAGAGGCTGCGGAGGCCGACCGAAGTGAGAAGTTGCTGGGCGCAGGCGTCCACCACGCCGCGCTGCTGGATGGGTGTCAGTAACGGTGTATAGCGGTGGGTTTCCTTTGCCCGCAGTCCCCTTGCGGATAAAGAGTTCGGAGGCGGATACCCAGTTAATAGGGGCAATGAGACGGCGAATATTTGGTTGGGCCGCAGGGAGCTATCGTGTCCGTCTGGGCCGTCCAGAACGTCGTAACAGTAACCGGTTGAGGGGTTCCAGAAGCGAGGAAATCCGGCGGCCGTTCGATCGCCCAATTGTTGGTATTCATTGTGAGGCTTGCCCAGTTTTCGAGCAAAACTTGCCATTGCTTGTATAGCATTGTACCAAAGCGCGCTGAGTTCGATCGGCTTACCAATCCGAGGCGTCACAACCCAATCGCCGATTTTCGCGTCCATCCAAGTCAGTTGCACACCCTTTTCGCCCGCGTAGATTAAACCGTCATCGGGATCGAGGCGGATGTTATACCGAGTTCCCTGTATGTGCCAATCAACAATCTCACATAAAGTAGGCCAGAGTTCGCTCAAAAGTCGATCGTCCCCCGTGGCATCGATATAAGCGCGAATTGCCTCAAAGTACCACAGAGTCGCGTCTGCGGTGTTGTATTCCGGTGCGCCGCCGGCATCGGGAAAGCGGTTCGGCAGCATTCCCCGATCGACATACCGCGCAAATGTCCGCAAAATCGATCGCGCAATTTCCGATCGCCCCGTACAGATTGTGAGGCCGGGCAAGCTAATCATTGTATCCCGTCCCCAGTCGCTGAACCAGGGATATCCGGCGACGATGGTTTTCCCCTCCGGTTCCTCGGCTACCGGCCGACTGACGATAAAGTGGTCGGCGGCTAGCACTAAGCGATCGATCCAGTCGGGAGAGTCGCTCACTTTTGACCAGTTTTGCAGCAGTTGTTGGTCATAAGTGCGGCGGACTTCTAAAGCTGTACCGCCGTTGAGTTCTGGATTTTTATCGGTGCTGGCTATCAATGTGAGAGAACTTCCCGGTGCGATCATCATGTGAAAAGTCGCCGCGTGCAAGTGATCCTCGCAGTAGTCCAATCCGCGGCGCTTTTCGGCTGCCAAGTCAAATCCGTAGTACCAATTGTATAAGGGCGCAGAGACTCGAAATGTGGCCTCTGGTGCGGCATCTGTCAGCAGGTACAGGGGTGCAGCCTTGGGAAATGCAGTCACGCAAACCCCGCGTTCCAAGGTTTGTAGGCTCATCTGCCAGTCGCCGGCGCTCGTTGTGTGGTGGTAGTCGCGGTAGTTGACTAGGGCTTTGACGGCGAGGGCGATCGGTTGTGAGGCGCGGTGCAAGCGGTATTGAATATACGTTGTGTTAGCACCTTGCTGCATCCAAATCCGCTTTTCCAGGATAGCGTCGGCGAGAGCAAACCTCCAAACAGGCGTCGTGCCTTCTAGGTGAAAGCTTTCGATGTAGTTGTAGCCGTGAGGTTCGATCGTGCTGTCGGCCCAGCGGTTTGTATAAAGCGGATAGGCGCGATCATTATACACAGCCGTCTCGTCCAGCTTGGCGAGCATCAAAGTGCGTCCCAGCGGGGGTTTGAGGGCGGCTACCAGCAAGCCGTGATAGCGGCGGGTGAGGAGACCCGCGATCGTCCCGCTAGCGTAACCGCCGATCCCGT
The DNA here is from genome assembly GCF_036701795.1 of Microcoleus sp. N9_A1. Classification (NCBI taxonomy): domain Bacteria; kingdom Bacillati; phylum Cyanobacteriota; class Cyanophyceae; order Oscillatoriales; family Microcoleaceae; genus Microcoleus; species Microcoleus sp. N9_A1. The sequence continues at coordinate 47,163 of NZ_JAUBRI010000050.1, read as the reverse complement.
TTGTCACCAACCACTCCCGAGACTCCGCCGAGTCGAGATTGCAGCAGATTTCCCGTCCAAAAGCCATAACCATAAAATCCACACTCGTGCTGATTTTTGACCTACCTTTAGGTAGATTTTAGACATGATATCAACCAGAAATATTAACGCTTCCAGGCCGTTAATTTGGCGATCGCCCCCGTGCGGATTCATGCTCTAATTTAGACATAACTAACCGCTACTTGTGGCCGTTACACAATTTTAGCCTTTGATGCCTCTGTCTAAAGTTAGTTGTTTGTTATATTAAGTAATATTACCGTCTAAACAGGCGCTGAACGTTAAGGGCAAGCATTTGATAGCGCGTCGGGCGATCGAACTACCAACCTATTTTATAAGGAGAACAACTCAAAGTGAAGATAGGATCAAATTACCTCGGCAACAACCAATGTGAATTTACCGTTTGGGCGCCCACCATCAAACAAATAGCAGTCCAAATTGTTTCTCCAAAAAAACGCCTGATACCCCTGCAACAATCGGCAGAAGGTTATTGGCAAACCACAGCTACAGACATCGAACCAGGAACCCTTTACACTTACCAAATCGAAGGAAAAACCGACCGACCAGACCCAGCATCAAAATATCAACCTCAAGGCGTACACGCCCCGTCGCAAGTAATAGATGAAAATATCTTTACTTGGACAGACACAAAATGGCAAGGCGTGCCGCTAGCCGAAATGATTATTTACGAACTGCACGTCGGCACATTCACCCAAGCCGGAACATTTGAAGCAATAATTCCCCAGCTCAAACAACTTAAAGAATTGGGAATCAACGCCATCGAAGTAATGCCAGTAGCCCAATTCCCCGGCGAGCGAAACTGGGGATATGACGGCGTATATCCCTACGCAGTTCAAAACTCCTACGGCGGCCCCGATGGCTTCAAAACACTCGTCAACGCCTGCCACGAACACGGTATTTCAGTAATTCTCGATGTAGTTTACAACCACCTCGGCCCCGAAGGAAATTATCTCAGGGACTTCGGCCCCTACTTTACCTCAAAATACGGCTCGATTTGGGGAGACCCCCTCAACTTCGACGACGCCTACAGCGACGGGGTACGCAACTACTTTCTTGAAAACGCCCTCTACTGGTTTCGAGACTATCACATCGATGCCCTGAGATTAGATGCAATTCAAGCAATATTTGAAGTAGGTGCAAGACCTTTTTTACAAGAACTATCCGATGCCACAGCCGATATTTCCCAAGAACTAGGACGGCAACTTTATTTAATAGCCGAAAGTGACTTAAATGATGTCCGCACTGTACGTCCCAAAGAACTCGGCGGCTTCGGACTAGATGCCCAATGGTGCGATGATTTCCACCACGCACTACACGCCTTGCTCACCGGAGAAGACGACCGATACTACCAAGATTTCGGCAAGTGCGAACACTTAGAAAAATCATTCAAAGAAAGCTTTGTTTACTCCGGCCAGTACGCCCCCCACAGAAAGCGGAAACACGGCAATTCTGTTAAGGATGAACCGGGTCATAAATTTGTGGTGTTTGCCCAAACCCACGACCAAATCGGCAACCGCATTTTGGGAGACAGACTATCCAAAATAGTTGATTTTGAAGGATTGAAACTCGCCGCCGGCACAGTCTTGATTTCTCCCTACATTCCATTCTTTTTTATGGGAGAAGAATACGGAGAAGAAGCACCATTTTTTTACTTCGTTTCCCACTCCGACGAAAACTTAATTGAAGCTATCCGCAAAGACAAACAACAAGAATTTAAAAGCTTTGAAGGCCGAGGCGAGTTTCACGACCCCCAGAGTCCTGAGACTTTCGATAAGTGTAAGTTAAACTGGGAAAAACAAAGCGAAGGCAAACACAAAATCCTTTGGGAATGGCACCAACATCTGATTCAACTGCGGCGGACAATACCAGCCCTTAAAAAACTCGACAAAAACAGTCTAGAAGTGTCCAGCATTGAAGCGGAAAAAATCTTATTTCTACGTCGCTGGACAGATGACAGCCAGATATTCTGCATTCTAAACTTCAACACGCAAGATGTCGCTTTTACGGCTGCACTGCCCCAAGGCAACGGTCACAAAATTTTAGACTCTGCTGATGAAAAATGGATGGGTTCAGGTTCTAGCTTGCCTGAAAAAATAAATCCAGAGCAAAAATTGACCATTAAACCGCATAGTTTCGCACTCTATGAATTAGAGTAATTAAAACGGGAGGCAGAGCCTCAAATACAGGCGTTTCCTAGCAGAGCCTAGGAACAAGCAACAGGAGGCAGAACCTATCTCGTTCTCAGCCTCTGTCGCGGAATCTAGTCCCACAAGAAACGGGAGGCAGAGCCTCTCTCGTTCCCAGCCTCTGCCTGGGAATGCAGTCGAGGAGGCTCTGCCTCATATATTAAAAGAGAAAACCCTAAAAAACCAGGAGTAAAATTAACATGATGAGAATTCCCACAACAACTTATCGGATTCAATTTCATGGAGGTTTTAACTTTGAAGCCGCCAAACAAATCCTTAGCTATCTAGAAGATTTAGGAATTACCGACCTTTACGCTTCACCGATATTTAAAGCCAGAAAAGGCAGCTCTCACGGATACGATGTCGTTGACTCAAATCAGCTCAATCCCGATTTGGGAACATCAGAAAATTTTGAATCCCTCACATACGAAATCAAGAAACGGAACATGGGATGGCTGCAAGATATTGTCCCGAACCACATGGCTTACGACACTCAAAATTTATTGCTGTTAGACGTATTGGAACACGGGCCAGATTCCGACTATTTCGATTACTTCGATATTGAATGGAATCATGCTTACGAACATCTCAGGGGTCGAGTGCTGGCTCCGCTGCTGGGCAATTTTTATGGAGAGTGTCTGGAAAATGGCGAGATTCAACTCAAATACAGCGAAATTGGGCTGACCATCAATTATTATAGCTTAAAATTGCCAGTAAGAATTGAATCGTATGCTAAATTTATCAGTCATAATTTGGGGCATTTGGCCAGAGAATTAGGCAGACGCCATCCAGATTTTATCAAGTTTTTAGGAATTCTTTATTTGATTAAAAATACACCTTCAGAAACTAAAGGTAAAACCAGATACGATCAGATAGCTTTTGTCAAAGGACTGCTGTGGGAACTATACAATCAAAATCCCCTTGTGCAGGAGTTTATCGATGAAAATATCAATTTTTTTGCCGGAGAAAAGGGAAATTCTGAAAGCTTTAATCTGCTAGACGAATTGCTTTCCGAGCAGTTTTACCGTCTGTCTTTCTGGAAAGTGGGGGCAGAAGAAATTAACTACCGAAGGTTTTTTACAGTCAACGAACTGATTTCGGTAAAAGTTGAAGAGATTAAAGTTTTTCACAAAAACCATGCTCTGATATTCGACATGGTTGATGAGGGAAAGTTTACCGGATTGAGAATCGACCACATCGACGGACTGTACGACCCCACAGAGTATTTGAAACGTCTCCGGGAGAAAACCGGAGATACTTACATCACTGTTGAAAAGATTCTGGAACACGAAGAAGATTTGCCCTCATATTGGCCGATTGAGGGAACTAGCGGCTACGACTTTTTGAATTACGTAAACGGCGTTTTTTGTCGGTGCGATCGCGAGCAGCAATTTAGTGAAATATATCAGAGATTTACTCGCTTGACCGTTCCCTACGAACAGTTATTTTTAGATAAAAAAGGGCTGATTGTTGAGAAAAACTTGGCGGGAGATGTAGACAATCTAGCTCAACTTTTGAAGAATATCTCCGGTCAATCGAGACAGGGAAACGACTTTACTCGTCCCGGTTTGGAAAAAGCATTGGCGGCGATTTTGACAATTTTTCCAGTCTACCGAACTTACATCAATCAAGATGGTTTGAGAGAGTCCGATCGCACTTACGTAAAATATGCGATCGCCCATGCCAAAGAACAAGTACCGCGACTTCTTAAGGAACTTAAATTTATCGAAACGGTGCTGTTGCTGGAAGAAGAAGAAACCCTAACAACCGAACAAAAAGAGCAGCGCCGGCACTTTGTAATGAAACTCCAGCAGTTGACAGGCCCATTAATGGCAAAAGGCGTTGAAGACACGCTTTTATACGTCTACTATCGGCTTTTATCCCTCAACGAAGTGGGAGGAAATCCCAGTCAGTTCGGCGTGTCGCTGGTAGATTTTCACGAGTTTAACAAACAGCAGCAAGCTGCTTGGCCACACAAAATGAATGCGACAGCTACCCACGATACCAAACGTGGTGAAGATGTGCGAGCCCGAATAAACGTTTTGTCAGAAATTCCCGATGAATGGGAACAGCAAGTCAGGTCTTGGAGAGAGGTAAACTCTTCTAAGAAAGTCAACTTTGTGAATCGAATGGTTCCAGATACTAATGACGAATACTTCCTGTACCAAACTCTGCTCGGCAGTTTTCCCTTTGAGGGAATTGAAAACACTGATTATGTCGATCGCCTGAAAGATTATGTGATTAAAGCTGTCCGCGAAGCCAAAGTTTATACGGCTTGGCTGAGACCGGATAACGACTACGAAGCTGGTTTTATGACCTTTGTCGATAGCGTTCTCGAACCTTCGGAACAAAATCAGTTTCTCAACAAATTTAAACCTTTCTGGAAAAAAGTAGCTCATTACGGAATTTTCAATTCTTTATCTCAAACGCTGCTAAAAATTACGGCGCCAGGGGTTCCCGACATTTATCAAGGGACGGAATTCTGGGATTTAAGCCACGTCGATCCGGATAACCGCCGTCCCGTTGATTTTGACCGCAGAATCGAGGTTTTGCGGGAAATTAAAGAGCAAGCTCAGACGGATATTTTGCAACTGGTTGAAGATTTGATTGCGACGCGAGAAGACGCGAGAATTAAGTTATTTTTGACGGCAAGAGCGCTAGAAGCGAGAAAAAAATACTTGCAAGTTTTTCAATCAGGCGATTATCTGCCCCTGCAAGCAGTTGGCACGTTTAAAGATAATGTTGTTGCCTTTGCCAGAAGCTTTGGAGAGACTACAGTTATTGTCATTGCTCCCCGGTTTTTGACGGGAATTGTCAAACCGGAAGAAATGCCGATCGGCAAACAAGTCTGGAAAGATACTAATCTGGAATTATCCGAGCAAATGCCGTCGGTTTGGAAAGATGCAATTACAAATCAGGCGGTAGAAAGTAACGGTACGCTGGCCATTGGTGAAGCTCTGAGTTACTTTCCTGCAGCTCTGCTGATCGGTAAAAAATAGCAATGAAAAGCTGGAAAATTCTTGAATTTTCCGAGATTCCCAGGAGGCGGACTTGAGGCTCTCCCTCAATAATATATTCCTTCCCAGGCACAGCCGGGAAGTAAACTGATAGGGACACGGCATTGCCGTGTCCCTTTTCAGAATTGATATTAAACCTGATTTGAAGCCAAAAAACCGATCGCCCCTACCAACCAAACAAAATTTATACAACAAAGACGGCAAATACAACACAACGTATACGGTTTGCCACAATACCCGAATGGATCGCACACCGTACATTGGGAAGAGTAAAGAAAAGCAGTCAACTACTGTAGCGGTGCAAGCCTCACGGATGCAACCGTCCCCCAACAGGTTCGGTAAATACCCCTTCATCGCAAGGTCTACCGCCCGCAGTATAGAGATAAGCACCCTATCGAAGACTGTATTAAAGCAGGACTCACTACCCGTAAACCGCGAGGTAAAATCGCAGTCCTGAATAACCAGACTATCGCACAGATAGAAAACCAAAATTTTGTAGAGATTGGAGCCGGAACACCCCTATGGGAAAAGTAGTTGGAATTGACTTAGGTACGACAAACTCCTGCGTCGCAGTTATGGAAGGCGGCAAACCCACCGTCATAGCCAACGCCGAAGGGGGTCGCACCACACCTTCCGTAGTAGCATATGCTAAAAATGGCGATCAGCTTGTCGGACAAATCGCCAAGCGTCAAGCCGTGATGAACGCCGAAAACACCTTTTACTCAGTAAAACGGTTTATCGGGCGTCGGGTTGACGAAGTAACCCACGAAACCACTGAAGTTTCCTACAAAGTCCTCAAAGTCGGCAACAGCCTTAAACTAGACTGTCCCGCCCGTGGCAAGCAATTTGCCCCAGAAGAAATTTCTGCACAAGTTCTCCGCAAACTGGTAGAAGACGCCAGCAAATACCTTGGCGAAACAGTTACCCAAGCGGTAATTACTGTTCCCGCTTACTTCAACGACTCCCAGCGCCAAGCTACGAAAGACGCTGGCAAAATTGCCGGGATTGAAGTGCTGCGGATTATTAACGAACCTACAGCGGCCGCTTTAGCTTATGGGTTAGATAAAAAGAGCAACGAAACCATCCTCGTATTTGACTTAGGTGGCGGTACTTTCGACGTATCTATTCTCGAAGTAGGCGACGGCGTATTTGAAGTGCTAGCAACAAGTGGAGACACTCACCTCGGCGGTGACGACTTCGACAAAAAAATCGTCGATTTCATCGCCGGAGAATTCCAAAGAGCTGAAGGAATTGACCTCCGCAAAGACAAGCAAGCACTGCAACGCCTGACGGAAGCTGCAGAAAAAGCCAAGATTGAACTGTCGAGTGTTACTCAAGCAGAAATCAACTTGCCGTTTATCACCGCGACTCAAGACGGGCCAAAACACTTGGACACGACTTTGACGCGGGGCAAATTTGAAGAACTCTGTTCAGATTTGATCGATCGCTCTCGCATCCCCGTAGAAAATGCGATCCGCGACGCCAAATTAGACAAATCAGCAATTAATGAAGTCGTCTTAGTTGGCGGTTCTACACGCATTCCTGCGGTGCAAGAACTGGTCAAAAAAATCCTCGGCAAAGACCCGAACCAAACAGTCAACCCGGACGAAGTGGTTGCAGTCGGTGCAGCAATTCAAGCCGGCGTGCTCTCCGGCGAAGTCAAAGACATCTTGTTGCTCGACGTTACCCCGCTGTCTCTTGGTGTCGAAACCTTGGGCGGCGTGATGACCAAAATCATTCCCCGCAACACCACTATTCCTACTAAGAAGTCGGAAACTTTCTCGACTGCGGTAGACGGCCAAACAAACGTGGAAATTCACGTTTTGCAAGGCGAACGGGAACTGGCGAATGATAACAAGGATTTGGGAACCTTCCGCTTAGATGGAGTTCCACCTGCCCCCCGTGGCGTACCTCAAATTGAAGTTACTTTCGATATCGATGCTAACGGTATTTTGAATGTAGCTGCTAAGGATAAAGGTACTGGCAAGGAGCAATCGATTAGCATTACTGGTGCTTCTACTTTGCCCAGCAATGAAGTTGAGCGCATGGTGAAGGAAGCCGAATCCAATGCTTCTGCTGACAAGGAACGTCGCGAAAGGATCGATCGCAAAAACCAAGCTGATTCTCAAGCCTATCAAATCGAGAAGCAGTTGGCAGAATTGGGTGATAAAGTTCCCGCTGATGACAAAACTAAGATTGAAGGGTTGCTTAAAGACTTGCGCGAGGCGATCGGCAGTGAAGATGACGATCGGATCAAAACCCTAACAACAGAGTTGCAGCAAGCATTCTACGCTGTCAGCAGCAACCTGTACCAGCAAGCAGGCGGCCCGACTGATGGCCCTGGCGGCCCTGGTGGCCCTGGTGGCTATGGAGACGGCGGCCCCACTGGCGGCGGCGACGACGTGATTGACGCCGACTTCACCGAAGGCAACAAATAAAAGGCTAAATTAAAAGCCTTGAGCTAAAAGCAGAAAACCCGGTTTTGAATTAAAGCCGGGTTTCTCTGTATTCGGACTTATATGATGTTAAATTTTGTAGGGGCGGGTTCACCACCAATAATTGCCCATAATCGACAATCTCATAAACCCGCCCCCGCCCATACCACCGCACATGATATAAAGGCGGTATTTTAGCCGGAATCAATATTAATATTGCAATCAGGAGCAATCTAAATGTCTCGTCCTCCTATACAAAATTCCTCCCCAAATACTCCCAGCCCATCTCATATTACATCCTTGCGCCGACTCCGCCGGATCAGCCATTTACTAGACAATGCAATTCCGATTCCCGGCACAAAATACCGCATCGGACTCGATCCGATATTGGGACTTATACCGGGCGGAGGTGATGTGATCAGTTCAATTTTTGCAGGATATGTTGTCTTCAAATCCGCTCAAATGGGAGTGCCTCAAGAGACTTTAGTAAAAATGGCAGCTAATATCGTATTTGATACAGTTGCTGGTACAGTACCGGTGGCCGGAGATTTGTTGGATGTTGCTTGGAAAGCTAATGTCAAAAATATAGAATTGCTGGATGCTCATTTAGGTTCCCCGGAACAAGGCAAAAAAGCCGACTGGTTATTTGTGGCGGCTTTGCTGTTGGGTTTGATCTTAATTGTCGGAGGTGTAATTTTCTTGAGTGTGATGCTTTTTGGCTGGCTATTTCAAGTGATTACAGGGCGTTAATCTTTGGTTTTATTCTCAAGATAAATCACTGTCTTTGTGTCATATTAATAGCATATAATCGGGGAAATTATCCCTTAAAAATACTCTACTGGAATTTCCCGTAGTTTTAGGAATAGATTCAAGAAAGATTGAAGGGGACTAAAGTCCCTCGCTTCGCTTACATCGAGCCGACTTTAGTCTCGCTCGTTTTCCGATTTCCGCATTTCCTTTATAAAGTAAAGCGATCGCCCTTTGTTAAACTCAAAAAGTATATCTTAAGAATATTGACAAATATTATTAAATGTGCATCTTGATCTAAAATTTCTTTCAAACTAGGTATTGACCCCATCGCCCTTGAGTTCGATATAGTGATATAATCCAGACTATAATATCAAATTGATATAAATGCTTGAATTATCAGCCCTTGGGCTGCTACAGTTGCAACCCCTGCACGGCTATCGGCTAAAGCAAAAACTGGAGCTGTTTATGAGCAGTTGCATCAGCGTCAACTACGGAGCGATTTACCCGCTGCTGAAGCGCTTGTTAGATCGAGGCGAGATTTCGGTAATAGCCGAAGAAGCCGGAGATGCGGGCTGTCCGCGCAAAATCTACGGAATTACTGCCAAAGGGCGCGAACTCTGGCGGGAAAAAATGCTCGAACACCCTCAAGAAAGCTGGGTTAACAGTGGTTCCCGGTTCCAAATCAAGTTTTTCTTTTTTGGCGACTTAGAACCGACAGAACGGATGAAATTGTTGGAACACCGCTTGCGAGCCTGTTACACCAGGCAAGACTACATCGAAAGCCTCAAGAGCGAATATCCACTAACCGACGACTATCAATTTGCCTCTCGCGATCGCTGCAAGTCAGTGCTGGCGTCAGAAATAGAGTGGTTAACCGAGCAACTAGCCAAGGAAAAAAGTGCGATCGATCGAGTGCGTGACTCCCCAACCTTCGCTGAATCCGCCGACTCCAAGGGAAAATCGTTCCAACTCACCCACTCAGGTGACTCATAAGAAGGATGTGTAATCATTCCTGCCATCGTAACTTTTGAGAGAAAACAAGAAGCTTTCCTAAAAAGAATCACTCCCAAGCTTGGCTAACTGTGATCAGACTAAAGCCCTGCACATACCCCAACCTCATTAAAAAGGTACTTTCCCGATTCCATCCTGTTTAAAATCACTGTCCAAATACCCCCATGTTTGAGGGGAACGCCGGAAAATTAAAGATTTCGCCCAAGTCTCAGTCAGAAGTTAAAAAAAATCTAAGTGGTGCTGCCAATGAGTTATTCTAAATCCCCAGAATCCGTAGTTGAAGCCCAAGAGCAAAAATCTCCCACACCCGAACAGCACCCAACTGAAGCAGACAGCGATCGACCGCAGGATTTGGCCCCCGTTGCCGATCGCCCCCAACCTGTTGCTAAACCGGAACTGCACCCAACCGATGCAGACAGCGATCGACCAGAGGATTTTGCAGCCGCTGCCGATCGCCCCGAACCTGTTGCTAAGCCACGATCGCGCTGGCCTCTAATTGCCGCGATCGCGATCGCCACAGGCGCAGCAGGTATCGGCTGGTACTCATGGCAATCGGGTCATAATCGCGCCCAGCAACCTGCTGCTGCAGCCCAACCCCAAGGCATACCAGTCAAGCTCGCCGCCGTAAAAACCAGCTCAGTTCAAGATGCCTCGGAATTTGTCAGCAGCTTAGAAGCCAAGCGTTCAGTACAAATCAAACCCGAAGTAGAAGGGCTCGTCACAGAGATTTTTGTCAAATCCGGGGACTTCATAAACCAAGGACAACCCATCGCCCGCATGAAAAGCGACAGCGCCCAAGCTGACTTGAGGCAATCCCAAGCCAACCTGATCCGCGCTCAATCCCGCTTAGCGGAACTGCAAGCAGGCAGCCGGCCCGAAGAAATCGCCCAAGCTCAAGCCCAAGTCGCCCAAGCCCAAGCCAACCTCGCCCAACTGCGATCGGGCAATCGCCCAGAAGAAATTGGTCAAGCCCAAGCCCGCGTTAGCCAAGCTGAAGCCGATCTCGCCGACGCCGAAACAGGCAGCCTCCTAGAAGACATCGCCCAAGCAAAAGCCCAAATTGAAGCAAACACGGCCGAAGCAAAGCTAGCCAGTCAGCAACTTGCCAGATATCAAGTATTAGCCAAAGAAGGTGCAGCATCAGCAAACACCCTCCAAGAATACATCCAAAAAGAAAGCAGCGCCAAAGCCAACCTCCGAGAAGCTCAAAGGCGGTTCAAGCAGCGACAAAAAAACAGACAAGCCGAGATCGAGCGACGGACAGCAGCCTTGCAACAGCAGCAGCAAGCCTTGCGGCAATTGCAAAACGGTGCGCGCCCAGAAGAAATAGCCAAAGCCGAAGCAGAAGTCGCACAAGCCAAGAGTAGATTAGCCCAGTTAGCCAACGGCACTCGCCAAGAACAGCTCGATCAAGCTGAAGCGCAAGTTGCCGAGGCCGCCGCTCAAGTGCGCGGCTTTGAAGTACAACTACAAGAAACTGCTGTCATCGCGCCCTTCGCAGGAGTCATCGGCGACATACCAGTGAAAGTAGGTGATTACTTGCAAAAAGGCAACGCCATTGCCACCCTGACAGAGAACCAATTGCTAGACTTGCGGTTATCAATTCCTTTAGAGCGTCAGCCTCAATTACGCTTAGGGCTGCCAGTAGAAATGCTGGATAATCAAGGCAAGGCGATCGCGATCGGTCAAATCAGTTTTATTTCCCCCAACGTCAGCGCCAATTCCCAAACAATCTTAGCTAAAGCCACCTTTCCCAACCCCAGTGGCGAACTGCTTAATCTCCAGTTTGTAAAAGCTAAAGTCATCTGGAAACAGAACCCCGGAATTTTAGTTCCCGTCATCGCAGTCACTCGCTTGGGCGGGCAAACTTTTGTCTTCACAGCTCAAAAGCCGGAACAGCCAAAACCGGGAATGCCACCTTTAATCGCGCGGCAAAAACCAGTGAAATTGGGAACCATTCAGGGGAATAATTATCAAGTTATCGAAGGTTTGCAAGCCGGAGAAAAAGTGATTATCGCAGGCATTCTCAACTTGACTGACGGCGCTCCAGTTACTGCTCAAGAGGAAGAAACGCAAGGGGAAGGTAATAAATTACCAGCAGGTGGGAAAAATTAACTTCTGCATCAGGATTTACAGAATTTTAAAGATTAATAGGATTGAATTAAAGATGACTAAAATTAATCCTGTCCATCCTTTAATCCTTAAATCCCGATGGGTCGTAGGGGCGGGTTTAGCTAATAATTTATGAGATCAGCCAGAAGATGAAGGCAAAACCCGCCCGACCCATTTAGTGTTTATTTGTACCCACCTAATTACCAATTACCAATTACCAATTACCAATTATCAACTAACAACTACCCATTACCCAAATAATGTTTGCAGATTTCTTTATTAAACGACCAGTCTTTGCTAGCGTCTGCGCCTTAATTATTGTTTTGGTAGGCGCAATCAGCATTCCCACATTGCCGATCGAACGCTTCCCCGACATCAGCCCCACCCAAATCAACGTCACAGCCAACTATAGCGGTGCCAATGCTGAAGTTGTCGAAAATGCGGTAACAAACATCCTAGAAAGGCAAATCAACGGCATTGAAGGACTGAAATATCTAACTTCCAGTAGCACTAACAGTGGAACTAGCACCATTACAGCCACCTTTGATAGTTCCCGCGACAAAGATATCGCCGCCGTCGATGTGCAAAATCGAGTTGCAGTCGCTCAACCACAACTGCCAGATGCCGTACAACGCACAGGAGTTACAGTTACAAAACAATCTAACAGCCTGCTGCTTGCTATAGGATTATTTACCGAAAATAAAGAATACGATACCATATTTTTAAGTAACTACGCCGACCTCTATTTAGCCGATACTTTAAAAAGAGTAAAAGGCGTGGGGGACGTGCGAATTTTTGGGGAAAGACGCTATGCTATGCGCCTGTGGATCGACCCCAATAAATTAGCTGCTCGTAATCTAACGATGCAAGATGTCACAAGAGCAATTAACGAACAAAACTTGCAAGTTGGTGTAGGAAGAATTGGTCAAGAACCCGCCCCCGAAGGGCAAATGTATCAGATTGATTTGACGGCAGAAAGTCGTCTAAAAAGCCCCACAGAATTTGAAGACATCGTTATTAAAAGTGAAACAAATGGAACTTTAGTTAAGTTAAAAGATGTTGGTAGAGCAGAATTAGGAGCAGAAAATTATAACTCTTTCCTGCGATTTCGAGGTAATGACGCGGTGGGTTTAGGGATTTACCAATTGCCGGGAAGTAATGCTCTAAATGTTGCCAACGCCGTCAAAGCAGAAATGGCAAAGTTAGCTAAAAACTTTCCTCCCGGGGTGATACATAGAATCGCACTAGATACGACTCAATTTGTCCAAGAGTCAATGGCCGAAGTAGTCAAAACTCTGTTTGAAGCAGTCTTGCTAGTGGTGATAGTTATTTTTGTTTTCCTGCAAGATTGGCGCACTACGATTATTCCCACCCTCACAATTCCGATTTCGTTGATTGGGACATTTGCCTTTATCAAAGCTTTCGGCTTTACGATTAACAGTTTGTCTCTATTTGGTCTAACCTTAGCAACAGGTTTAGTGGTTGATGACGCGATCATCGTAGTCGAAAATATTGACCGTCTAGTCCGCCAAGGTATGAATGCCCGCCAAGCAGCTTCCGAGTCAATGCGGGAACTTTTTAGTGCTGTAATTGCCACTTCCTTAGTATTGATGGCCGTGTTCATACCCGTGGCATTTTTCCCTGGGACAACGGGAGCACTCTATAAACAATTTGCCTTAACAATTGCTTTTTCCGTTCTGCTTTCTACCTTTATGGCGGTTACTCTTACTCCCTCACTTGCCGCTATATTACTGCGCCCAGGTAAGAAGTTTGGCGGCCCGTTGGGTTGGGTGTTTAACCGGATTAATATTTTTCTGGATTGGATGCAAAAGAAATATAGAGATTCCTTAATATTCTTAACACGATTTAAAACCATTGTTACCCTGTTGTTTATTGCTTCTCTGGGATTCACAGCTTGGCTTTATTTATCAGTACCAACAGCATTTATCCCAGAGGAAGACCAGGGCTATTTTCTGACAATTATTCAAGGGCCTCAAGGCGTTTCACTGCAATACACCCAGCAGGTGATGGACGGAGTTGAAAAAGAAATCCTCAAAGTTCCTGAAGTTGTGGGGACTTTTTCTGTAGGTGGCTTTGGTTTTAGTGGTAACAGTTCCAATCAGGGGATTATATTTACTACCCTTAAACCCTGGAAAGAACGTCACGGAGAAGATCAAACTGTACAGGCGATTATTGGTAAATTGCGGGGTAAGTTTTTCGCGATTCCAGAAGCTAGAATTTTCCCTGTGAATCCGCCGGCTATTCAAGGTTTAGGTCAATTTGGAGGTTTCCAATTTCAATTGCAAGACCGCAAAGGTAACAGCGGTTTAGATTCTCTGGTTGAGGCGATGGGTGGAATTTTAAAGCAGGCGAATCAGACTCCGGGGTTGCAGGCGGTATTTAGTACGTTTGCTGCGAATACGCCTCAGTTAATTGTGGAAGTTGACCGCAATCGAGCTAAGGCTCTAGATATTCCCATTAATGATGTTTTCAGTACGTTACAAACGGCTCTGGGTTCTCAGTATGTGAATGATTTTAATCTACAGCAGCGCAATTATAGGGTGTATGTTCAGGCGGATAAACAGTTTCGTGATAACCCTGAAGATATTAGTAAGTTGTATGTTCGCTCTGGAAAGAATGAAATGATTTCTTTGAGCAATTTGGTGAAGATAACTCCGGTGGTGGGAGCGCAAACTGTTAACCACTACAATTTATATAGGTCAATTGAAATTAGTGGCTCTCCGGCTCCGGGAGCGAGTTCTGGACAGGCGCTAAAATCGATGGAAAAGGTGTCGTCTCAAGTTTTGCCATCTGGTTTTGGGTATGAATGGTCGGGGAGTTCTTTAGAAGAAATTGAGTCGGGGGGTCAGGCACCAATTATTTTTGGTTTGGGGCTGGTTTTTGTGTTCTTGGTTTTGGCGGCTCAGTACGAAAATTATGTCGATCCTTTCATTATTTTGCTATCGGTTCCTCTGGCGATTTTAGGTGCACTTTTAGCTCAGTCGTTGCGGGGTTTGGCGAATGATGTTTATTGCCAGATTGGTTTGGTGATGTTGATTGGGTTGGCGAGTAAAAACGCGATTTTAATTGTGGAATTTGCTAACCAGTTGCGGGAGCGGGGATATCCAATTGCTAAGGCAGCAGTTGAAGCGTCTCAAGAGCGTTTACGACCGATTTTGATGACTTCTTTATCATTTATTTTGGGGATTGCTCCCCTAATTAACCCGGAAGGTGCGGGGGCGGCAAGTCGTAGATCGCTAGGGAATGCGATCGCGGGTGGGATGGTTGTTTCTACTTTCTTGAGTTTGTTTATGGTGCCGGTTCTGTATGTGGTGGTTGTCTCGGCTCGCGATCGCTTTCGGAAACGCGATCGCCCGCAAAATCTGCCCGAGGATGGCACAATTTTGAACGGGAAAACAACTCCCAGCGATGAGGTTGAACGCGATCGAGTATCGCCGTTTTAGTTGGTAAGTGGAAAATACGAGCGTTCGTTTTGTGAGTCTCATTGGCGCGAGCCCAAAACCCGCCAATCCCGCATCAAAACCCCCAAAGTCCCCAGATTAGTCCGGGGATCAATTCTTCAATCCAAAATCCAAAATCGAAAATCCAAAATGGATTGACGGCGGCCCCCATCTGCGGCTACGCTTTGAAGTGAGAGGTTGCTTGCTTGTAGAGGAGGCAGCCCGCGTCGCCCGAAAATCTAGTTGCACTGCCCAAAGCTGCGCTAACAGCAATGGACAGCTAACCGCCAAACTGATACCAGCAGTCTGGAGGCTAACGGAGTATCTTAACATCCTCTGTAGCCGCCCTGCTATGTGTTGAAATGCGGGGCGGCTGGGTTTTTGGGTTTTTCTAGAAAACCCAAAACCAGGAGAACATAATATGTCACAGGAATTCGTGCCTGACGACAACAAATCCGATCGCCCAAATGACGACTCAGCAGCAGTATCGGAACAGGAAGTGGTGCTGTTAACGGTTGTCGGTTCGCCCAAGGGTGTCAGGGAAACAATACTCACTTTGTACCGACTGGGATTTGCCGAAGTCGGCGATTGGAGCCCCGTACAACGTGCAGCTAATCCGAAGCAGGTGATGAGCGTGCTGATCCGTCGATCGCGGGCTAACGGTACACCGCCGAGAAAATCTGGACGGTAAGCTGCGTTGTCATTTTGATTGAAGCGAAGAATCTTCGTGGGGTGGGCGTCTCGCCCGCCCTAAAAATACCATTACTTACTGGGCGTTGATATTGGATTTTAGGGTAAAAGTAAGAGACTTGCGATCGCAGGCAACAATTTACTGCAAGCTTCTACCAACGTCGCCGCACTAGGTAAACCAGTAAGAATACCTTTCAGCATCGTCATTGCCCTTTTCCCCGCCTTTTGCATTGTACTTTCTTGGGGATTTTTCCCTACTTCTGCCAAAGCTTTAACCTGTTCCAATGCTTCAGCTTTATCCTCATCAGATAAATTAGTTTCAGCCTCGATCGCTGTTTGTAACTCAGTCAATAATTCTTTTATTCCCGGTTCATCTGGTTTAGCAGAATCAGATAATTGATTAATTGTATTGGCAACAGTACCGCTGATATCACCTAAACTTAAGGCTCCAGCACCGCTAGCGTTAACGGTTCCACCTGTAATTTCTATTTTGCGACTTTGGTCGATTTGGTCACTCATAGCTTTACTCTCTGATGTAGATTTAACTTCATTAATAAATTTAACATTAACAGGTGGTGGAGTCAACAATTTTACAAATTCATTCAGATTTAAATTTTTAGTATATCCTGCTTTCACTAAGTCTTCAAAGACATCATTATAATGTTTCTGAATGGCAATAATTTCATCTTTAGATTTTAATTGCTCGGCTCGCATTTGAGCTTCTAGCCTTGCTTGATAAACTTCGTCCCAAATTTGCTCAACTTTACCCTTATCCGTTCCTCCGGGAACTTTAAGAGTCAGTAAAACATCATTTTCTTTCTTCTCAACTCCTTGAATTGACTCCGGTGTAATGTCTGGAAATTCTTGCATTAACTTCTGAAAAGCGACGGTAAAAGCTTCGGGGTTAAGCCCATCTTTGATCAGGATTTGCACGGTTTCCATAATCTTTTTATAGAGTTTCTCGAAATCCCCCGGTTCAAAACATTTACTGATGTGGTGAGGGCGGCGTTCGCGATCGCCAGTTCCCGGTTGGGGATATTCTAGAAGATAAACAAACCGACAGTCAACGCGATCGAGCTTTGTAGTAGCGTCAATGTTCCAAGCTTCCAAACAAGCACCTTTAAAATAAGCTTCTGTAAAATCTGTTGCTAAGGCTTGAGTTTCAGTCAGGTTTGCGAATTCCAAATTAGCTTGGTGCAAAGTTGCTTCGCTGAGATTAGCCTGCTTGAGATTAGCCTCGTTGAGATTAACGCCTGTCAGGTTTGCTCCTTGGAGATTCGCACCAACATAGGATTTTTTGTAACCATTGCCAGTGATGAGTAATTCTCGGACGGGGGTATCAGCTAATATCGAATTACCGACTCGCGCGCGATCGAGTTTTTCTGTATTGCGGAAGCAAGTGCGAGTGAGATTAGCTGTTCTAAAATCTGTACTTTTGAGGGTTGCCTCAATGAAATTGGCATCAGTTAGATCCGCATTCCGAAAGCTAGTGCCACCTGTAGCGGCAAAGGCAATGGCAACAGTGCGAATCAAGGCCTGTTTCTCATCCCCAGCCAGGGCACGGCAAGCAACGTAAATACCTAGTCCTATGCCTGTCGCAGCCCCTGCCACTGCCACTGCCACTGCCACTGCCACTGCCCCTGCCACTGCCGCTACCACTGCCCCTGCCCCTGCCACTGCCGCTACCACTGCCGCTACCACTGCCGCTACCACTGCCGCTACCACTGCCGCTACCACTGCCACTGCCCCTGCCCCTGCCACTGACCCTGCCCCTGCCACTGACCCTGCCACTGCCCCTGCCCCTGCCACTGCCCCTGCCACTGCCGCTGGCCCTGCCACTGCCGCTGCCCCTGCCACTGCCCCTGCCCCTGCCACTGCCACCGCCGCTGGCCCTGCCACTACCGCTGCCGCTGCCGCTGCCGCTGCCCCTGCCACTGCCGCTGCCACTGCCCCTGCCCCTATACCTTGGCGGATAGTAGCTATAAAGAAGATTGCCAAAACTATCAACACAACCACACCGGGAATAATGGTGTACTGTTTGATGGCATCTGGAATGAAAAAAATTGCTACCCAAGAACTAGCAAATCCTGAAATCAATCCCGATATTACCGATAGAAATAGCGAGATAGTTACTAGAAAAATTGTCCAGTGACGTTGCAGTCCGGCTTTGGCACCGGTGAAGTCAGCTTCTCTGAGGATGGCATTGGTGAAGTTTGCGCCTCGGATGTCTGCACCGATGAATTTTGCACCTGTGAGGTTTTGACCTTTGAAATTGCGGCCTCGGAGATTTTTACCGGAGAAGTCTTTGGGCATGATTTCACGCAGGGATATAATATTATGTCCAGTCAATTAATGACGACTACAGTGCGAGCTTCTAGCTCGGGAGCCTTACGCTCTTACTACAGAATCATTATTAGCAATTACCGAAACATAATATGATAACTATTTAAGAAAAACTCAAACAAGCCCAAATATCCTCTTGGGTAAGATAGGGAAAATCATCTAGGATTTCTTGATAACTCATCCCAGAGGCGAGATATTCCAACACATCATAAACCGTAATTCTCATACCTCGAATACAAGGTTTACCGCCTCGCTTACCCGGTTCAAGCGTAATGATATTAGCGATGTCTTGTTCTGACATGGCACTTTTCCTTTAGCTTATTTTCTCAATTCTAGGCTAACAAAGGGATAGAGCGCTCCTAACTTTTGGTAGTTTCCAGCATTTTATTAGTTCCTTTAATTTCCTAATTCACTTTAACTCAATCCCCCCACAGCCAGCACTCGCATCAAGCCCCATCAGGGGCGTGCCCGGAGTCTTTTTGAGTATCTTTTCGCCGATCGCCCCCCATCGTGCAATAATAATATGACTTGCACAAAAGCTCTATTAGTAGGTAAATCTTGCCTACCTTACCGCTACATATAGCGTCTCAACTGTCAACCCGTGCAAGTTACCAATTAAACCGGCTGTTGCACTACACAAATTTTTCCTAATGGCTGAAGTCCCCCTAAATCCCGCAGAACTTGCAGAAGCCCTCAACGGCTTTACCGATATCAATTTTCAATTGCCTGACCCCGAAGACGAACAAATACCAGAATTTGATTTTGAAAATCAGGTTGACAATGCCTGGAAAGTGTGCGATCGCTTCGACTTGCAAACCGACATTTGGCGGGGACGCATTCTCCGAACAGTCCGAGACAGAGAAAAAAAAGGCGGCGAAGGACGCGGTACAGGCTTTTTGAACTGGCTCAAAGAAAGAGAAATTGGCAAAAGTCAAGCCTATTCTTTGATAGAATTAGCTAATAGTGCCGATACTCTGATCCAGCAAGGAGATTTAGACCCAAATTCCATTAGAAACTTCAGCAAAAGAGCCTTTGTAGAAACCGCCAAAGCATCTCCCGAAGTGCAGCAAATGGTAACAGATGCCGCAGCAAGTGGCGATCGCATCACCCGCCGCGAAGTCAAACAACTCTCCGACGAATGGATGGCAATGAACTCAGATTTATTGCCAGAAGAAGTCAAAGAAAAAGCATCTACCGGTTCTCTACCTTCCCGCTACCTCGCTCCTTTAGTCAAAGAAATGGAGAAACTCTCCCCATCTCACCAAAGCGAAATTCAAAAAGAAGTAGCAGAAAATCCCGACGTAGATACTGTCAAACAGCTAACATCCGACGCCAAGAACTTATCAAAATATCTCGACGCCGCCGCCCAAGTGCAAGCTCTCAATCAGTCTCACTTAGACATGGAAATGGCCTTAGAAGAATCTTTGCGAGTCGGCTGTTTGGGAACCACCGCCGACGTTGTAAAACAAGCCGCACAGCTAGAACAAACAGTAGTCAAACTCTACACCATTTGGAAGCGTTTAGGCAGTTTAGCAGATAGATTGTACGTGGATACAGGAGCAAGTACACCGAATTTACGGTTGCTTTTGGGATGCTTGGACAGTCTTTCGGGAGAAAAAATTGAAGTAGATTTCGGAGATGGAGAACGCTCTATTCGCTTGCAAATTTTCAGCGAATAGCTCAACCTTGACCGCAGATAAACGCCAATCTCCAGGCTCATTATCGGCGTCGAACCCTGTTCATCTGCGGTTAAAATTTCTGATTTTTTTCCAAAGATACCGGGGATGCAAATAACGCCGATATTTGGTAACTACTTCTTTCCCCAACAGCACTACGCTAATCCAAAAACAAACTTCCGCCCCAACAGCCAGAACGACAGATAAAGTAGTTTTTTGGGTAATGTCCAGCGGCAGGAATGGCACAACAAACAAGATTGCGAGCCACGGTAGAAAAGATACGATAAATAAAAATAAACCGAGTTTTTGCATAGATTCACATAATACAGCTTTGATATGCCCTTTATCTATTAGTCTGCTTGGAGTGAATTTTGTTTGTATAGTAGCGAGTTCAATCGCCGAGTGACTACAAACTCACCTAGCGGCACCAATGTCAGCAACAGGCAAGATGCCTGTTCCACAAGAAAGTTCACTCTTTGTGGAACAGGCATCAATGTCAGCAACAGGCAAGATGTCTGTTCCACAAGAAAGTTCACTCTTTGTGGAACAGGCATCTTGCCTGTTCTTGAGAATGGTTCCACAAATGACTACAAACTTAATTGCGATGCCTCTCCAACTCAATTCTTAATCCCCGTCGCCGCAATCCCCCGAATAAACTGCCGTTGACCGGCCAAAAACAGCAACACCATCGGCACTGTTCCAATTACCACCGCCGCCATCAACAACTGCCAACTGCTAGTAAACTGTTCCTGAAACTCAGCCAAAACCAACTGCACAGTCCGCAACTCCGGCCGGGTGGTAAACACCAGCGGTTTAAACAAATCATTCCACTCCCCGATAAAGGTAAACAAAAACAGCGTCACCAAAGCAGGGCGGGCCAAAGGTAACATCACCTGCCATAAAACCTGCCAGCGGTTAGCCCCATCCAGCATTGCCGCCTCCTCCAACTCCACCGGAACAGTCATAAAATACTGGCGCAGCAGAAAAATCCCAAAACCGTTAGCCGCCGTAGGCAAAATCAGCGCCCCGTAAGTATTCAGCAGATGACCCCACTTCAAAACCAAGAAAATGGGAATCACCAAAAGCTGAAACGGAATTACCAGCGTCGCCAAAACCCCCAAAACTACGGCCTGTCGCCCCCGAAACTTCAGCCTGGCCAAAGCATAACCGGCCAAAGCAGAAGTCACAACCTGAAAACCCGTCACTGCGATCGCCACTAGAGTAGAATTAACAAATGCCAACAAAAAATTGCCACGTCGCCAAGCCTCCTGATAGTTCGCAAAAGTCAGGCCTGTGGCCTTGACACCGACACCAGATGGTGATAGAGAAATGAAAAATACAGCAGCCAGCGGTAGCAGCACCAGCGCAGCCCCCGCCAGCAACAAAATAAAACTCAGAAGTTCCAGCGCTTGAGACCTGTCAAAGGATTTACCCATAAATTTGTGAATTAACCTAAAATAATAAGCCTGTGAGGTTATCAAAGCCGATCGCATCCCAGATTCCCATACAACAACATAATAGTCGTAGAAGGAAAGAAGGACTACCTAGGGAGGAAGTTGGGATTAGGATATAATGTTATAGATAGAGTTGGTAATGTAAAACCCTGAAAGGTGGAGACATAGACCGTATTTCTATCATCTATTTCCGGGCAAAAGATCGACTAACGACTAATTCAAGTAATTAGTAAATAGATAGCATTCTAGCGATAGTCTTTCTGGAGTGTTCGACGGCAAAACTCCGCCAAACACGCTGAGGACGCCAGTTTTTCCCGGAACGTCAAAGAAAAGTTCTTTGTCGAAAGAATCCTCAGCTATAATCTCTGATTTAGATGGGGTGCGTTCAAAAAAGGTAAAGTGCATTGTCACTGACCCCCAATTTTAAAGGGGTTTCCAGACATCCCACAAGCTTATATGAGGAGACTACATATCTATGCCCCAGCTTGAGGCTAGCCCAACAATTGACTTTCAAACCGAAACTTACAAAGATGCTTACAGCCGCATCAACGCCATTGTGATTGAAGGCGAACAAGAAGCTCACGACAATTACCTGACACTGGCCGAACTGTTGGCTGACAAAAAAGCAGAGTTAGTTGGCTTGTCCAAGATGGAGAACCGCCACATGAAAGGCTTCCAAGCTTGTGGCCGGAATCTCAAAGTCACACCGGACATGGTATTTGCCAAGGAATTCTTTTCGGATTTGCACAGAAACTTCCAAACGGCCGCGGCGGATGGTCAGATTGTAACTTGCTTGCTGATTCAATCACTAATTATCGAGTGTTTTGCGATCGCAGCTTACAACATCTACATCCCCGTCGCCGATGACTTTGCTCGCAAAATCACCGAAGGCGTCGTCAAAGAAGAATACAGCCACCTCAACTTTGGGGAAGTCTGGCTGCAAGCTCACTTTGAGGAATCCAAAGCCGAACTCGAAGCTGCAAACCGCCAAAACCTGCCCATCATCTGGAGACTGCTAAACTCTGTCGCAGACGATGCTCGCGTTTTGGGTATGGAAAAAGACGCTTTAATCGAAGACTTTATGATTGCCTACGGCGAAGCCCTAGGTAACATTGGCTTTAACAACCGCGACATCATGCGGATGTCAGCACAAGGTCTCGCAGCCTAGTTAATTGGGAAATAAGGAATGGGAAAAGAATTAAAAATCAAAAATGAGGCATCTCATTTTTAATTAGCAAATTTTCCTTCTTCCTTCTTCCTTCTTCCTTCTTCCTTCTTCTTCAATCTTCCTTCATTTGACAACTTAATGTTTGGTCTAATCGGTCACTTAACCAGCTTAGAACACGCCCAATCAGTAGCTAACGAGCTGGGCTATCCAGAATATGCCGATCAAGGTCTCGATTTTTGGTGCAGCGCACCGCCCCAAATAGTTGATCATATCACTGTCACTAGCATCACCGGGCAAAAAATAGAAGGCCGCTATGTGGAGTCATGTTTTCTGCCGGAAATGCTAGCCACTCGCCGGATTAAAGCAGCCACTCGCAAAATCCTTAATGCGATGGCACACGCTCAAAAAAACGGGATTAACATCACTGCTTTAGGCGGCTTTTCTTCGATCATTTTTGAGACTTTCAACTTGCAGCAAATTAAGCAAATTCGCAATCTCAAGTTGGAGTTTGAACGCTTCACTACTGGTAACACTCACACGGCTTACATCCTCTGCCGCCAAGTAGAACAAGCAGCCCCAAAATTGGGAATTGAACTTTCAAAAGCCACTGTAGCGGTTTGCGGTGCTACTGGCGATATTGGCAGTGCTGTGTGTCGCTGGCTCAATGTCAAAACAAATGTAGCAGAATTGTTGCTGATTGCCCGCGACAAACAACGATTGCAAGATTTGCAATCGGAATTAGGGCGAGGCAAAATCATGGATTTGGAAGAAGCCCTGCCCCAAGCGGATATTGTAGTCTGGGTAGCCAGTATGCCAAAGGGAGTAGAAATTAACCCTAAGACATTGAAGCAACCCTGTTTATTGATTGACGGTGGCTATCCGAAAAATTTGGCAACTCAGGTTCAGCATCCCGGAATTTACGTACTAAATGGCGGGATTGTGGAGCATTCCCTCGATATTGAGTGGAAAATTATGAAGATTGTCAATATGGATGTACCTGGCCGACAGTTGTTTGCCTGTTTTGCTGAATCAATGCTGCTGGAATTTGAAAAAATGTATACCAATTTTTCTTGGGGACGGAATCAAATTACTGTGGAAAAGATGGAGCAAATCGGTCATATTTCTGTCAAGCATGGTTTCAGACCTTTATTAATGTCAGTTTGATGTGATTTGTTGTGGTTATTGGTTATTGAGGAAAGTTTTTCTGATAATAACCAGTAACTTTTTTTAGGACAGTTAATAGTGAATTTTCAACAGTTAACTATTAATATTACAGCCGATCGCACGACCCGAAGAAAAGTAGTTTGTAGTTCGGAACAAGCGGATGTGATTGGTGGCAAGAGTTTGTATTTAATTCTTCGGATATTTGATAGTTGGCGACAAAATGTAATATAGACAGGGCTGTTAAAGCTTCCCAAGGGGTGATTTCGATGATCGCGCTGGTGTCGCTTTTTGGACTTGGGAAAAGTTCAGCAGGGTTAGGTCTTTTGTGGCGGTGGGGAACCCAGGGGCGCTGGGAAATAGGGGCTTCAGTTGACAGTTGACAGTTGACAGTTGACCGCAAGATAGCGACCTCTACCTGGAAGGAAGAGGATTGGAGTAATGAATAGTCTTCTTTTAATTTCTCCAGATCAGGCTTGGGGCTTTAAACCAATTCTTTATGGTAAAAATCAGAAGCAAGCAAAAATAGTGTAGCAAAAAACGAGGCTCAAGTCTCTGATGTTCAACCAGCTTAGTAAGCCAAGCATAATTAAAAATTTAAAACTTCCAAATTTCCCCTCTTTTTCAGCATCCCCTGACAGGGTAGGATCTGGAAATAGTCGATCGACAAAACCTGACAAAACCTTATAGAAATTATCAGCGTGCCAAACTCAGACCGTAAACCACTACTCCTAGATTTTGAAAAACCACTGGCCGAACTCGAAACCCGAATTCACCAGATTCGCGAACTCGCTGCAGAAAACAGCGTCGATGTCACCGACGAAATCCGCAAACTCGAAGCTCGCTCTGCCCAACTGCGACAAGAAATCTTCAGCAGCTTGTCCCCCATGCAGCGGCTGCAACTTGCCCGTCACCCGCGCCGCCCCAGCACTCTCGATTACATTCAGGCAATTAGCGACGAGTGGATCGAGCTTCACGGCGATCGGTGCGGCGGAGACGACCCGGCCCTAGTGGGCGGAATTGCCCGCATAGACGGGCGTCCCACAGTCATCATCGGCCATCAAAAAGGGCGCGACACTAAAGACAATATCGCCCGCAACTTCGGTATGGCAGCTCCCGGCGGCTACCGCAAAGCCCTGCGGTTGATGGAACACGCCGATCGCTTCTCGATGCCAATTTTCACCTTTATCGACACTCCGGGGGCTTGGGCGGGCTTAGAAGCTGAACAGCTTGGACAAGGAGAGGCGATCGCCTGTAACCTCCGAGAAATGTTTCGCCTCGACGTTCCGATTATTTGCACAGTCATCGGCGAAGGCGGTTCCGGCGGAGCCTTGGGTATCGGTGTCGGCGAGCGGCTGTTGATGTTAGAACATTCTGTGTATACCGTCGCCACCCCCGAAGCTTGTGCCGCCATTCTCTGGAAAGACTCTGGCAAAGCTAACTTGGCGGCAGAAGCCCTGAAAATCACTTCCTGGGATTTGAAAAACCTCGGCGTTCTAGATCAGATAGTACCAGAACCAGTTGGTGGCGCTCACTCGAATCCCCTCAAAGCTGCGTCCATGCTTAAACAAGCTTTGTTGGAAAACTTAGCAGAACTAAGTCAGCTTACGGGCCAGCAGCGCCGACAACTCCGGTATCAAAAGTTTCGCGACATCGGTGTGTTCACTGAAATTGCTGCTTGAGTCGATCGAGCAGAGAGTTATGAGTCAAAAACCTCTTAACTTCAAGCGAGTAACTCATAACTCGCAACCGATAATTCTGCTAATCCGTCAGCAGTGTTATAATTTCTCAGGTGACAGCGGCTTAACAGTTCTTAATGTTTATCTCATAATTAACTGTTATCACCCGCAGCCAACAGCTTGCTAATTTGCCAAAGCAGGCTGCAACGCTTTAAAGATTTGCCGATCGAAAGTATCAGGAAATTTAATGAACGATCGAACAACAAAGCAGGCTCTGATTACCGGAGCGAGCAGCGGTATTGGCAAAGCGACGGCTCTAGCGTTCGCTGCTGAAGGCATAAATCTAGCTTTAGTTAGCCGAAAGTCAGAAAACCTAGAAGCCGTTGCCACAGCAGCCAGAGAATTTGGAGTGAAAGCAGAAGCTTATCCCTTAGACTTGGCAAAAATTGAGCAAGTGCAAAGCGGCATCAGCGCGATCGCCTCTCAATTCGGGCCCGTAGATATCCTAGTCAACAGCGCTGGCATGGGGTATACAGGCTCCTTGACCGAAACATCCCTAACCGACTGGCAGAGCGTTCTAGACCTCAATCTTACAAGCGTCTGGCAGTGCATTTTAGGAATTTTGCCGGGAATGCGCGATCGCGGATCGGGAATCATCATCAACGTTTCCTCGATCGCCGGCAACCAAACCTTCCCCAACTGGGGGGCCTACTGCGTCAGCAAATTCGGTCTCATGGCTTTGTCTAAAACCTTAGCCGCCGAAGAACGGGCTCACGGAATTCGCGTAACAGCAATCTGTCCGGGTTCTGTCAATACTCCGATGTGGGACACAAAAACTATGCAAGCCGACTTCGATCGCAGTGCCATGTTAACCCCAGAAATCGTCGCCCAATCAATTCTGCACGCAGTTCAGTTGCCAGCAAGTGCAGTAATTGAAGAAATCACCCTCATGTCCAACGCAGGAGTTTTGTGAACTTGAGATTTTAGACTGCTGGATTTTTCTCGAATTCAACAATCTTTGAATCTCTAGCTATATCCCCCAATCCAAAATCGATTCACCCTTACACCAACTTCTTATGACAATTTCATCAAACACCAGTTCCAATGGATCAAACTCAATCTCGACTGACAGCATGAAACTTTCAGAAACCGCAGACAACAACACCCCGCGCATCCCAACTCGACCAGATCGCAATTCCTCGAACGGTCAAGAATCCCACGTACCGAAACCGTCAGAAGTAGGCCAAGAAGAAATGATGGAGGCCGTTCGGACAATGCTGTTGGGAGTAGGAGAAGACCCCGAACGCGAAGGATTGCTCAAAACCCCAAAACGGGTAGCAGAAGCAATGCGGTTTCTCACCAGTGGTTACAGTGAATCCCTCGAAGAACTCCTCAACGGCGCTATCTTTGACGAAGGTCACAACGAAATGGTACTGGTACGAGACATCAGCGTATTCAGTATGTGCGAACACCATATGCTGCCGTTTATGGGCCGAGTTCACATTGCTTACATTCCCAACCAAAAAGTAGTGGGATTGAGCAAATTAGCCCGAATTGCCGAGATGTACAGCCGCAGATTGCAGGTGCAAGAACGTTTGACGCGCCAAATTGCCGAAGCAGTTCAGACAATATTGGAACCGCAGGGAGTAGCTGTGGTAATGGAAGCCAGCCATATGTGCATGACAATGCGGGGTGTACAAAAACCTGGTGCTTGGACGGTGACGAGTGCCATGTTGGGCGTGTTTCAAGAGGAACAAAAAACTCGCGAAGAATTCTTGAATTTGATCCGCCACCAACCGGCATTCTTTTAGTCAGTTGACAGTTGACAGTTGGCAGTTGACAGTTGACAGTTGGCAGTTGACAGTTGTCAGTAGGTTGGGTTGAGAGATGAAACCCAACATAACTATCAAACAAGGCTAATGAGAGTCAGCAGTCAACAGTCAACAGTTATCAGTTTCTAGTGACGATCGACAAATAACCCCATAAAATAGACAGGTGACTCATGACTTGTGACTAAATGAATCCTATTAAATTCGGTACAGATGGCTGGCGCGGCATCATTGCTGACGATTTTACATTTGATCGCGTAGCGTTAGTCGCTCCCTTAGCGGCACAAGTTCTCGCACAAACAGGCGGCAATAATGCCAGCAGCGGTACTGTAATTGTCGGTTACGACCGCCGATTTCTGGCTGAAGATTTTGCCCAAACAGCGGCTGTTGCCGTCCAAAACGCCGGATTTGACGTATTACTGAGCGATTCTTATGCTCCAACTCCAGCTTTCAGTTTAGCGGCCAAACAATTAAATGCTTTGGGTGCGATCGTCCTGACAGCCAGCCACAATCCCGGCGCATATTTAGGGTTAAAAGTCAAGGGCGGGTTTGGCGGTTCAGTTTCGCCCGAAGTTACGCAACAGATAGAAGAAAAACTCGAAAATCCAGCCACACTCGCAGCAACTCCCGGAAAATTGGAGAATTTCAATCCTTGGCCGGCTTACTGCAAAACCTTGCGGGAAATGGTAGATATTGAAGCGATAAAAGAGGCAATTGCATCCAGTAAAATTACAGTATTTGTAGATGTAATGCACGGCGCGGCGGCGGGCGGCTTAGTTCAAATATTAGAAGTTCCAGTGCATGAAGTCAATAGCGATCGCGATCCGCTGTTTGGTGGCGGTGCACCAGAACCTTTACCGCGCTACCTGTCGCAGTTGTTCCGCGTGATGCGGACTCACCAGCGAAAAAGCTCTGGTTTGTCGATCGGATTTGTATTTGACGGAGATAGCGATCGAATAGCAGCCGTTGACTCCCAAGGAAATTTTCTCAGTTCACAAATCCTAGTTCCCATATTAATCGAACACCTAGCAAAACGGCGCGGCTTCACCGGAGAAGTCATCAAAACCGTCAGCGGTTCCGACATCATGCCCAAAATTGCCGAACTTTACGGCTTACCATTGTTTGAAACGCCGATCGGCTACAAGTATATAGCCGATAGAATGTTAACCACCAAAGTCCTAGTAGGCGGCGAAGAATCAGGAGGAATCGGCTACGGAACCCACATACCCGAAAGAGACGCTTTACTGTCAGCCCTGTACTTGTTAGAAGCAGTCGTCAAATCCGGGGAAGACTTAAGCGAAATTTACAGCCGACTGCAACAAGAAACAAGCTTTACTTCAGCTTATGACAGAATCGACTTGCACCTAGCAAACATGGAAGAAAGAGCGCGCTTGCTGGATTTGCTGCAAAATCAACCATTAACAGAAATCGCCGGCAAAGCAGTTGTAGATTGCAACAAAGTAGACGGAGATAAATTCCGATTAGCCGACGGAAGTTGGCTGTTAATTCGATTTAGCGGAACCGAACCAGTATTGCGGCTGTATTCCGAAGCGGCGACCTTGAAAGACGTGATGCACAACTTGAATTGGGCGAAAGCTTGGGCACAGAAAAATTAGAGTTTTTAACCGCAGAGACCACAGAGGTCGCAGAGGAAAAGAAGAGATAGAGATGAATAATTCCGATGTCAACGGATTTGATATCACTTATTTCTCCATTCTTCTTCTCTGCGTTCTCTGCGCCCTCTGCGGTTAAAAAAAATCTTTCTTATTCATAAATGAAAGAGTATTACTATAGAATCCACATTCGGCCTCCTCAACTATCACAATCGGTTTTTAGTTGTGTTTATTGAACAATTAAGCTGTAAATTATACTTTAGTACCGTAGATAAACGGATCAAAGTTTTTTGAAAGGCATAATCGACTGATGACAAATAATAAATTGCTAATTGTGGCTACGGGCAATCCGGGTAAACTTAAGGAAATGCAGCTTTATCTTCAGGATTTGGGGTGGGAATTGCGCCTGAAACCGGAAGAGTTGGAAATTGAGGAAACTGGGGAAACGTTTATTGCTAATGCTTGCTTGAAAGCTTCTGAAATTGCCAAAGCAACTGGCGAATGGTCGATCGCCGATGATTCTGGTTTAATGGTAGATGCACTCGATGGTCAACCAGGGATTTACTCGGCGCGGTACGGTTCAAGCGATGCTGACAGGATATCTCGGCTGCTCAAAGAATTGGGAAACGAACCAAACCGGGAAGCACAATTTGTTTGCGCGATCGCGTTCGCCCGTCCCGACGGTACAATTGCCTTGCAAGTTGAAGGAATTTGCCGGGGCGAAATCCTCCACACTCCTCGCGGTACGGGAGGTTTCGGATATGACCCCATTTTCTACGTACCCGCACAGCAACAGACTTTTGCCGAAATGACACCGGATATCAAGCGATCGCGCTCTCACCGCGGTCGAGCATTCTTGGCTCTCATACCACAGCTAGCCAACATTGTCAACCCCTAATGAGGAAAAAAGCCAAAACATGGGGTAACTGTGGCATTGGATATTGACACGCTTGGTATCAGAACTAAACAGGAAAGAGGTTTTTCGTTGGCAGTTACCAATGACCAATGACCAATGACCAATGCCCTGTTTGGCCTGTTTGGCCTGTTTGGCCTGTTTGGCCAATGCCCAATGCCCCAGTATCTTAGATTGCCTCCAAGTTCTTTTCCCCAGTCCGAATCCGAATAATTTGTTCTACAGGAGAGATGAAAATCTTGCCGTCGCCAATCTCGCCCGTGCGGGAAGCCGCGATAATTTTATCAACCACCATGTCAACCTGATCGTTTTCCACAACAATCTCGACCTTGAGCTTTTGCAAAAACTCAACGGTGTACTCAGAACCGCGATAGCGTTCTGTCATGCCCTTCTGACGGCCAAAACCTCTAACTTCAGAAACAGTCATCCCCACAATACCAGCATTGACGAGTGCGATTTTCACTTCGTCTAGTTTAAAGGGGCGAATAATAGCTTCAACCTTTTTCAAGTTTCTCACTCCTAACAGTTAGTACCTTCGTTATATTACTTAATCGGCGTGACATCTTTTAAGATCACTGCCAGCAGCAAGTATTTTGTCAAGTATATTACCCTATCTTGTACTCGCGATGAAATGCACGCCAACCTTTAACAATCTTCTCGGATTTTCCGGGCGCGCGGGTTCTCGGCTCCGGCTGATCGCGGTAGAGTTAAGAAGACAGCAGCAGCCGTCCCCCGCCGATCTGCTAAAACAGAAAAAGAACGCAGGAGACAGGAGTTTTCCGAGTTTCCGCTTTGCTATGTCAGATTTGCACGTATTGCTGAAAACTATAATTGCTAGAGGCGGTCAGTTAAACTATTCCTATGCACCCAGCCAGCCCTCCCCCTGACCGCAGCGGGCTTGATGCCCTACTGAGAAATCGCCCCTTCCTCGCCTTGTGGACGGGCCAGTTATTGGCCCAAGTGGCGGATAAAATCTTTTACGTATTGCTGATTATTCTGCTGAAAACCGGCGATTACCGCCCCTGGCCTGTTTCTTGGCAGTATTCGGAAAATTCAATGCTGTCAGCGGTGATGATCGCCTACACGCTGCCGGCGATCTTCTTTGGTTCCGCGGCCGGTATTGTGGTAGACCGCTTTTCCAAAAAGCAAATGCTGATTGCCTGTAACGTGATTCGAGCCGTGTTGATTGTAGCTTTGCCGTTTTTGCCCAAAACTTTTGCTGTGTTGCTGGTGATTACGTTTTTGGTCTCTACTGTAACGCAATTTTTTGCTCCAGCAGAGGCGGCGGCAATCCCCCTGGCCGTGGGGCGAGAGGGACTGATGTCGGCAAATGCTCTGTTCGCCTCGTCCACAATGGGCGGAATTATTGTCGGGATGACGATCGGCGAACCGCTGTTTAGTTGGGTCAAACACAGCTTCGGGCCAGCTTATCAAGAGTTTTTGTTGGGTGGGTTGTACCTGATATCCGCAGGTTTGATCTATGCCATGCACATCAAAGAAAATCATCCCGGTAGCAGTGCCAAAAATGTCCATCCTTGGCAAGACCTTAAGGAAGGTTTGCGCTATTTGAAGCACAACCACCTGGTTAGCAACGCGATGCTGCAGTTGACGATTTTGTATTCGGTGTTTGCGGCGCTGCAAGTTCTGGCGATCGCACTTTCGGGCAAAATAGGTCTCAAAGAAACTCAATTTGGCTTTTTGCTGGCTGCTGCGGGAGTTGGAATGGTCTTCGGCGCGGCGTTTTTGGGCCACTGGGGCGATCGAATGCACCACAAACCTTTGCCATTAATTGGTTTTTTGATGATGGGTTTTGTGTTGGGAATGTTTGCTTTTACCAGACAGCTTTGGCTGGGATTCGGATTGAGCGCTCTGTTCGGTTTTGGCGCTTCCTTAATTAACGGCCCGATGCAAGCTCTGATTCAAGAGAAAACTCCCGAATCTATGCGGGGAAAAGTCTTTGGCTTGGAGAACAATGCGATTAATATTGCTCTGAGTTTGCCTTTAGCGCTGACCGGCCCGCTGACGGATGCTGTCAGCAAAGTAGTGGGATCGGATGACTTGGGTTTGCGGATCGTGTTGCTGAGTTTGGGTTTTTTGGTCTCGGTGATGGGCATGGCAGCTTGGCACCACACTCGCAAAGTCTTAAAGGATGCTCTGTGAACTTTGGTAAGAAGGAAGAAGTTCGGCAACGGATTATGTAACGGATGTAACGGATGTAACGGATGTAACGGATGTAAGTCTGATGTCCGTCGGAAGATGGAAGATGTCATTAGTCATCAGTCATTAGTGCTTTCGCCTCCGAGCGAACATATAACGTCATCAGGAAGAAGGGAGAAGGAAGAAGGAAGATGGCTTTCTTTTCGCGATCGATCTCTAACATATAGCGGTTATCAAGCGTGGTGAGGTATGCCCAATGACCTGTTTGGCCAATGACCTGTTTGGCCAATGCCCAATGACCTGTTTGGCCAATGCCCTATAGCGTCATATCGCGGTAAACCGGCATAGAAACGGCGATTTCTTCTATTTCTTTTCTTCCTCTGCTGTTCCACAATTTTGCGATCGGACGATCGCAAACCGCCCCAGCGCGAAACTTTTTGTAAAATATCCGCCGTTAAATTCTCAGAGTTCGATCGTAGAGATTAAAGTAGTATAAAAGCTTTCATTAAAATTCATAATTAGTTTGAGGAAAAAAATCAGTGCAATTAAAAACTAAAGTAGCCGTCAGGCGTGCAACGGGTGGATTTGCTTTAATCGATAGCTTGATCCGCCACGGTGTCAAGCATATTTTCGGTTATCCCGGCGGTGCAATTTTGCCGCTTTACGACGAACTATACCGGGCTGAAGAAACAGGCGCGATCAAACACATTCTAGTGCGGCACGAACAAGGTGCTGCTCACGCCGCCGACGGTTACGCCCGCGCTACCGGACAAGTTGGGGTTTGTTTCGCGACTTCCGGGCCAGGCGCAACTAACTTGGTGACGGGGATTGCGACGGCCCACATGGATTCTATCCCGATGGTAATTGTGACGGGTCAAGTTCCCCGTCCGGCGATCGGCACTGATGCGTTTCAGGAAACTGATATTTACGGCATTACTCTGCCCATTGTCAAGCATTCCTATGTAGTGCGCGACCCCAGAGACATGGCCCGAATTGTGGCTGAAGCTTTCCACATCGCGAGTAGCGGGCGGCCGGGGCCGGTGTTGATTGATGTGCCCAAGGATGTCGGTTTAGAAGAGTTTGAGTATCTGCCGGTGGAACCCGGATCTGTGAGAATTCCTGGCTATCGTCCGACAGTCAAGGGAAATCCCCGGCAAATTAATCAAGCAATCCATTTGCTGAAGGAAGCGAAGCGTCCTTTGCTTTATGTGGGCGGCGGGGCGATCGCAGCCGGGGCCCACGAGGAAATTAAGGAACTCGCCGAGATGTTCCAATTACCTGTCACGACAACGCTGATGGGCAAAGGCGCTTTTGACGAAAAACATCCTTTGTCGGTGAAAATGCTGGGGATGCACGGCACTGCTTACGCTAATTTTGCCGTTACCGAGTGCGATTTGCTGATTGCTGTCGGAGCTCGGTTTGACGATCGCGTCACGGGCAAATTAGACGAGTTTGCCGCCCGCGCGAAGGTGATTCACATCGATATCGATCCGGCGGAAGTAGGTAAAAATCGCGGCCCGGAGGTGCCGATTGTCGGAGATGTCCGGCAAGTTTTGATGGATTTGCTGCGCCGCTGTCGGGAAACTGGTGTTTCGGGTACTCCCGGACAAACTGCGGAATGGCTGCACAGGATCGATCGCTGGAAACAGGACTATCCGTTAGTTGTACCCCACTACCCCGACATTTTGTCTCCGCAAGAGGTGATTTGGGAATTAGCTACTCAAGCGCCGGATGCTTACTACACGACGGATGTCGGTCAACATCAAATGTGGTCGGCTCAATTCTTAAACAACGGGCCGCGTCGCTGGATTTCCAGCGCTGGTTTGGGAACGATGGGTTTTGGGCTGCCGGCGGCGATGGGCGCGAAAATGGCGCTACCCAACGAGCAAGTCATTTGTATTGCTGGCGACGCTAGCATCCAAATGAATATTCAAGAGTTGGGAACATTAGCACAATACGGCATTAATGTCAAGACTGTGATTGTAAATAATGGCTGGCAGGGCATGGTGCGGCAGTGGCAGCAGGCTTTCTACGGCGAGCGTTATTCGTCGTCGAATATGACTGTGGGGATGCCGGATTTTGCGATGCTGGCTGAGGCTTACGGCGTGAAGGGGATGCAGGTTTCGCGGCCGGATGAGTTGGAGGGTGCGATCGCCCAAATGCTCGCTCATGACGGTCCTGTGCTGATGAACGTCAAGGTGACGCGGGACGAAAACTGCTATCCGATGGTTGTTCCGGGCAAAAGTAACGCTCAAATGGTTGGTTTGCCGGAACGCAGCACGTTGCCATCTGCAGAGTTGATTTATTGTCCGAGTTGCGGCGCGAAGAATGTTTCGAGCAATAAATTTTGTCCTGAGTGCGGGACAAAAGTTTAAGTAGTTTTGAGTGGGGACTTAGGCATTGCTTATTAGTCTCAACTTAAGGTCAAACGTACTCACAGACTGCTGTTTATTGCTAAGGCCAGATCCCCCCTAACCCCCCTTAATAAGGGGGGGACAAGATTCCGATAGAAGTCAACCCCTACTCCCCTTCTTAAGGGGGATTTAGGGGGATCTGGCCTCGGATAAAAGCGAGAGATACAAAGGTTTTCGGGGTTAAGTTGACGAGGACAAGAGTCCGCTCAAAGTCAACCCCTACTCCCCTTTTTAAGGGGGATTTAGGGGGATCTGGCCTCGGATAAAAGCGAGAGATACAAAGGTTTTGGGGTTAAGTTGACACATATCGGCAATGCCGTGTCCTTACCGGGATCTGCTGTTTCACATTTAAAACCATCTGGGCTGGCATCCCATCGAAAGCTTTAATCTATAATGTATAAGCATATTTTATGAGCCAGTGTCTAAACCCTGATTGCCTATTGCAAAACCCGTCTGGCTCTACAAACTTCTGTCACGAATGTGGGAATAAACTGCTATTGGGCGATCGCTACCGATCGCAAAAAATCATTGGACAAGGGGGATTTGGGCGCACTTTTCTAGCTGTTGACGAGTATAAACCCTCAAAACCACCCTGTGTTATTAAACAATTTTACCCCCAATTTCAAGGCGCTTCTAGTATCCAGAAAGCTGCTGAGTTATTTGAGCTTGAAGCAGTCCGCCTTGAACAGTTGGGTAAACACTCTCAAATTCCCGAATTATTAGCATATTTTAGTCAAGATGAACGGCAGTATTTAGTCCAAGAATTCATCGACGGTGAAAATTTAGCCCAAACACTAAAATCTCAGGGATATTTTAGCGAAACGCAAATTCGCAATTTGCTTAATAATTTACTGCCAGTATTCGAGTTCATTCATTCCCGCCAAGTTATTCACCGAGATATCAAGCCAGAAAATATTATTCTTCAGCAAGATGGGCAACTGGTTTTAGTTGACTTTGGAGCCGCGAAATATGCGACACAAACGGCTCTAGCGGTAACGGGAACGAGGATCGGGACGGCTGGATATACGGCACCGGAACAAGCCAACGGCAAAGCTATTCATGCGAGTGATATTTATAGTCTGGGTGTGACTTGTCTGTGTCTGTTAACTGAGGTTGAACCGATTGATTTATTCGATGATAGCGAGTTTGAGTGGGTGTGGCGAGAACACTTAAAAACATCTGTCAGCTCGGAACTGGGTCAGATTTTAGATAAAATGATCCAACCTGCTATTAAGAAACGTTATCAATCTGCTACTGAAATTTTGCAGGCTCTTGCTTCTCAATCACCTCAACCATCACCTCAAGTATCTCCTCCGCCACCAGACCCCCTGAAATCAGCGCGGGGTGTTGACTATACTCGTCTGCGGGATTTATTAGCAGCAGGGAAGTGGAAAGAGGCGGATCAGGAAACAATAAAGGTAATGCTGAAAGCTGCGAGACGGGAGAAGGAAGATTATTTTGATACGGGTTCAATGGATAATTTTCCTTGCGATGATTTACGAACCATCGACCAGTTGTGGGTAAAATATAGTCAGGGTCGCTTTGGTTTTAGTGTCCAGAAAAAAATTTGGTTGGAAGTGGGCGGCAAAGTTGATTGGGATACTGAAAAGAAGCTAGGCGATCGCGTCGGTTGGCGAAAGAGAAGAAAGGGGAGGAAAGATTGGTTGAGCTACAATGATTTAACCTTTAATCTGCAAGCACCAGAGGGCCACCTACCGTGGGTTCGTTGTTGCGTGCGGGTTGGGTTTGGTTTGGTGGGCTGGTGGGGTTTGGTTCTCTTCTCTCGCATCGAGAACTGTAAGCTGTAAGCTGTAAGCTATAGCGATTTCAGCCCTTTGTTAAGCATTTTTTTAAGGATATTTTTCTACGAAGTTATCGGCTTTTTGTCATTGCATTACCTGTTACTTACATTAATAATAAATGCCAATAAAAGTCAGAGATATCATTAAACAACTAGAGGCAGGATGCAAATAAACTTTGTGGTTTCGTCAAGTAGAGGAAAAATCGCGGGAGTGGCAAATGAATCTTTATTTGGGAATAGATTTCGGTACTACGGGCGCGCGATCGACAATCATCGACTCCCAGGGTACAATCCATTGTGAGACTGAATATACTTTTGCCAACAACGGGCAACAACAGACTGAATTACCCTCGGTGTGGCAAAATGCACTCTCGGCTGTAATTGAGCAAATCCCCCCAACCATCCGCAATCAGGTAAGGGCGATCGCCCTTGACGGCACATCTTCCACTGTCATGCTGTGCGATACTGACGGTATACCCGTATGCGAACCCATTTTATACAACGATGCGCGCGGTGCAGCCGTGACAGAGACGTTGCTGGCGATCGCCCCGGATAACCACACAGTATTAAGCGCTACATCCAGTCTGGCAAAACTCCTGTGGTGGCAGGAAGGCGGGCACGCATCATCCACCGCCCCTACGGTTTTCCTGCATCAAGCTGATTGGCTGGCATTTTTGCTGCACGGAAAATTAGGAATTAGCGACTATCACAATGCTTTAAAACTCGGTTTCGATGTTGATACTTTGTGCTATCCCGATTGGCTGATCCAGGGAATTGCGGGCGCTGCAACGCCTAAATTGCCGCACGTTGTCGCACCGGGCACGCCTGTGGGGGAAGTTCAAGATGAAGTGAGGAGTCGCTTCGGATTTCCCCGCGATTGTACAGTTTGTGCCGGCACAACCGATAGTATTGCAGCATTTTTAGCAAGCGGTGTCAATTTACCAGGAGAAGCAGTAACTTCTCTCGGTTCTACTTTAGCCGTCAAACTGTTAAGTCATACCCGCGTAGATGATTCTCGATACGGGATTTACAGCCATAAATTAGGCGATTTGTGGTTGGTTGGAGGCGCTTCTAATACCGGAGGTGCGGTGCTGCGACACTTTTTTACTGATGCTGAATTAGCTAATTATAGCACACAAATTAATACCGAACAAGAGAATTTGCTGGATTATTACCCATTGTTTAAAAAGGGCGATCGCTTTCCAATTAATGACCCGAATTTAGCGCCCAGACTCGAACCGCGTCCCGCTGATTTTGTGGAATTTCTGCACGGTTTGCTAGAAAGTATCGCGCGGATTGAAGCGCGGGGATATCAATTATTGCAGGACTTGGGTGCAACTCCTTTGACAAAGGTTTATACTGCTGGCGGTGGCGCAAAAAATGCGGTTTGGAGTGCGATCAGAAAGCGGTATTTGAAAGTGCCGGTGGAAACTCCTGTTCAGACTGCGGCTGCTTATGGAACGGCGTTATTGGCGATGCGAAGTGCGATCGATTTGAGATTGGAGGATTGAAGAAAGCGACCTCACGGATCGATGCGGGAGATTGTAACTTGGATGCTTTTAGTTAGGCTTAAATGTGGTAATTGGGATTGCGATCGCTCTTGATTCAAACTCAAATATAAGGAAGCAAACATTCTGCTATATTGTGTTAAGAATCTAAAATTTAATAACTTAAACACCTCCTACAGTCCTCTCTTCTGTAAGTTACTAGATAAAAGGAGGCAGAGCCTCCGCACCTGCATTACCAGGCAGAGCCTGGTAACGATCAAACATTCTGATATATTGTGTTAAGTTGTTATCCCTAAAAATTAAGGACAATGGCAAAGCTACCTGATGACATCCTGAACACAATTTTCACATTGCAGCGGCGGCTAGTGGAAATCCTCAACGAAACAACCGCCACAGAATATATTTTAATGCAGCAGTTTGGCGAGACAGAAGCGACACTCCCCGAACTAGAATCTCTGGATAATATTAAGGAAAGGTTGAGAACCTCTTACAATCGTTTGTACAGGCTTTTGCAGCAGGTGGCAGAATCTCAACCCGCTGCGACTGCGGATACGTTAACCTTTCTGTATGGCACGATAGAAGACGGAGAGGCCATTGTCGATGCCTCAGCAGCAAGCATTCAAGAAATCAAAATGGATTGGAACTTACGATGAATCAACAACCTAGAATCCCCGACGCTGAAACCAGAAAGCGACACGTTGAAAAGATGCGTGAAGTCTGCCGACAGCTTGACGCTTTCAATTTGAAGTTAGATGAAGCAATTGCCATATTTGAAGCTGACAACCGCCGCCAGCGTCGAGAACGTTTGGCGGGTAAATACAGGCGTGTGGAATCTCAGGTAATCGAATAGACCTCTTGCAAAATAATTTTATGCTATAATAAAGGGTTTGGCTTAAGTGAAGCAGATTGCAGGTTATATCAGCACTTTACAATTATGAGTTAGCTCTGGGGTCTAAAACTCAAAACCTTTAATTATAACATATATTTTTTTTGCAAGAGGTCTAATAAGATCGATTCAGGGGCGATTCCTTACTGGATAGCCTTGAATTATTTCTTTTTAATCCCTCTGTTCGGACTTTGGTTGTTTAGTAGCGGTTGAAACCGCCGACTCCGATCGGGGTTTTTAACGCAGATTTGATATATGCTAATTTTGGCGCACCATCCAGACTAAAAATCCCAATATTTTATCGACTGGAGGTAGCGGATAATCGGTAAGATCGATCGTCACTATTTGCCCTTCTAGCTTGAGAAACCGCCAAGCTGTGCCGCTAGAAACACTGCCGTAGATGGCTAAGATCGATCGACCTTTTGCTTCATTAAACCTTTGGGCCGCCACCATTTCAGCAATACACTGCCCCAAACCTACTTTCAAATCTCCTTTTTTAGCTTCCACCATCACAATTACCGGGGCCTCAACTTCTAACTGTTCGGGGGAACGGCTGATCAGAAAATCGCAAACTCCTGTAAGTCCAACAGTAGCATCGACATTAAATTCTTCACCCGAAAACACGCTGATTTGTTGGTTCAGAATGTTGCGAACTTCCAGCAAGACAGGGTTAATAATAGCTTCTGAACGGGCTTTTTCTGTGCTAGTGGCGATCGCCCAAGGCAAATTTGTCTCCAGCATGGTCTGTAAGGCTGTCGCGGGTGCGATCGGCTCGATTTCTGGCAAAAATCTGATTCCTTCAACTACTACGAGATTGAAGGCTTCTTTAACCTTGCCGATGGTCGTAAATTGACTGTAAGACATAAGAGTTTATCTTTTGATTTCTGCTTTTTACTTAGAAAATCCGGCGGTTGAAACCGCCAGAAAGTCAAACGATGTCCGCCTCTGCGGACTGAAGAAAACAATGTAATTTTTACCGCCATTTTTACCGCCCATTCTTCAACCTGCGGAGGCGGGTTTTGCCTGTACAGACGCGGTTTCAACCGCCCGGTATTCTTGGAGTTTTTTCTATTACACTCGCCGCAACTTAGCCGTCCTCGGATCGATGAT
The DNA here is from genome assembly GCF_036701795.1 of Microcoleus sp. N9_A1. NCBI lineage: Bacteria > Bacillati > Cyanobacteriota > Cyanophyceae > Oscillatoriales > Microcoleaceae > Microcoleus > Microcoleus sp. N9_A1. The sequence goes on along the minus strand of NZ_JAUBRI010000050.1, from coordinate 7,732 downwards.
TTTGCGGCCCAAACCTTTAAACTTAATTGCCAGATTAGTTTTATCGCCCACTCCCAAAACGTGGGTAATTTCTCCAACTCCAAAAGCATGATGAAAAACCCGTTCCCCCGTTTTCCATTCTGATGGAGAACTCCCAGAATCGGCTGCTGAATTATTAGTTTTTCCCTGGGATGCAGCAGTTTTACCCGCCTTAGTTTTCTTCGCACTTCCAGCTAGCAAATGTGTCGGTAATTCCCCCAAGAATAGCGAAGGCGTGCAGTGTTCGCGGTATCCTCCCCAGAGGCGGCGTTCGCGAGTGTGGGTGAGAAATAGCAATTCCTGGGCGCGAGTGATGCCGACATAGCACAAACGGCGTTCTTCTTCAACTGCTTTCGGGTCATCTAAACTGCGGAAATTGGGAAATAAACCCTGTTCCATTCCAACTAAAAATACTACAGGAAATTCTAACCCTTTTGCCGAGTGCAGCGTCATCAGCGACACGCGAGAATCGTCTTCTTTCAAATCATCTAAATCGGATGCTAAAGATGCTTTTGCTAAAAATGATGTCAGCGTCGGTTCTTCGTTTTGTTCTTCAAATTGGATCACCGCGTTGTACAATTCTCGAACGTTGGCGATGCGATTTTCTGCTTCCTCGGTTCCTTGATTTTTTAAATCGTCAATGTAACCAGAATCTTCGATAATTCCTTGGACAATTTGCGACGCGGGCGTAGTTTCAAGTTTTTGTTGCCAATTACTAATCATTTGGGCAAACTTAATGATAGCTTTTGCCGATCGCCCTGCGAGAGTATTTACAGAAGATTCATCGCTGAGAATTTCCCACAGCGGAATCCCCAATTGAGTTGCAGCATCTTCGATTTTACCAAATGTCGTGTCGCCAATGCCGCGGCGGGGAGTGTTGATGATGCGTTTGAGGCTGACGCTATCGTCGGGATTGGCGATCGTCCGCAGGTATGCTAAGATATCTTTGATTTCTTTGCGATCGTAAAACTTCAGGCCGCCGACAATATTGTAGGGAATATCCAAGTACATTAACGCTTCTTCAAAGGAGCGAGATTGAGCGTTGGTGCGGTAGAGAATCGCAAAGTTACTCCCGTGTTCATATTCGGAATTTTGGCGCTTCAGGGACTGAATTTGCCCCGCTACAAATTGCGCTTCATCTATTTCGTTGTCGGCGCGCCATACCACAATCGGAGCTCCGGGTTCGCGAGTCGGTCGCAGAACTTTCTCGATGCGTTCGGTATTGTGTTCGATCAAGTGGTTTGCGAGTTCCAGGATGTTTTCGCGCGATCGATAATTTTCCTCTAATTTTACCATCGTCTGAGTTTTTGCATCCGACAAACCATCGCCGAAATCCTCTTGAAATTCCAGCAAGATGGTATAATCCGCCATCCGAAAACTGTAAATAGATTGATCGACATCGCCCACCACAAAAATCGAGCGATTTTGCCATTTATCAAACTCTTTCGGGTCAACATTATTTGTGACCAACATCCGAATCAAATCATATTGAGTGCGGTTCGTATCTTGGTATTCATCAACTAAAATATGTCTGAATTTGTGATGCCAATAACTTAATACTTGCTCGTTTTGGGATAAGAGTTTAACCGGAACCAGAATTAAATCGTCAAAATCTAAGCCGTTGTTGGCGGCTAAAGCATCTTGGTAACGGCTGTAAACATCCGCAATTACCCGCCCTCGGTAATCCGGTTCTGCGGCGAGGAATTCTTGAGGAGACCAACCTTTATTTTTAGCATTGCTGATGGCATAGCGGACTTTACGCGGGTCAAATTTCTTATCGTCTAAATTGAGGACTTTGGTAACAATTTGTTTGACGAGACTTTGAGCATCTGACTCATCAAAAATTGAAAAATTCTTCTTCCATTGGCGGCCTTTTTCGTCTTGATATTTCTCAATATCGTAGCGGAGAATCCGGCCGCACAGAGAGTGAAAAGTCCCCATCCAAATCTGTTTGGTAATTCTATGGTAAATTTGCGATCGCAATTTGGTTTGCACATCCGGCGCTAAATCTGCCAAAGGTTTGCCATATTCAGCTTCAGCTTGCTGAGTCGCCAGCAATTTCTCAATTCTTTCTTTCATCTCCCTAGCGGCTTTATTCGTAAATGTCACCGCCAAAATATTTTCGGGATCGACTCGGTTGGTGCGAACTAAGTTTGCTACGCGGTAAGTTAGAGCTCTGGTTTTCCCCGAACCAGCCCCCGCTACTACTAACAGCGGCCCGTTGTAATGGACGACTGCTTGGCGCTGGGATGGGTTGAGGTGGCTGAGGTGATCGGTAGTAGTTTGAGTCATAGCTAAAAAGTTAGTTTGATTTTTTTAAGGATAAATAATACTTGGTATGTGATGCCGCGAGTTTTTTTTAAGGTCAGGTGCGCGCACTCTACAATATAATATCATGAATATCAGACGGCGGTTGAAACCGCGTCTACACAAACGATGTCCGCCTCCGCAGACGAAGAGAGAATAAGGTAAAACATAATTTTCACCGCCTATTATTCCACCTGCGTCGGCGGGTTTTGTCTGTATAGCCGCGGTTTCAACGGCCCGGATTTCTAACGTTTCAATATTTGTTTGAGCAAAATTGCTGCTAATATTCCCAAGCCAATCCAAATCGCAATAATTACAGCAGCCGCAGCCCGATTTATCGGTTTTCCTCGCTCTATTTCAGTAGCGGCTTTTTCCCGGCACTCGGCTAAAACCTGTGGCGGAATCATCTTCAGTACCAGCCAAATTCCCAAAGGTACAATTATCAAATCATCCAAGTAGCCGAGAATCGGTATGAAGTCAGGAATTAAGTCGATCGGGCTAAAAGCGTAGGCCACCGTAAGCCCTGCTAAAATTCTGGCGTACCAAGGTACTCTCTGGTCTGTACTGGCTAAACAAACCGCGTAAGTCTCTTTCTTAAGTCGGCGGGCAGCTTGTTTTAACGATTGCATATTTTAAATTTTTACACTCTTCAATAGTCCCGACAATTTTTAAGCAGCGAAAGTACCATAATACACGAATGAAGGAAGGTTAGGATGATTCAAAATAAAATTCTGATCTCAATCTCACTTGTCAATAAAAGTACAAAGTAGATGCTTATTACCAAGGGGAGGAAGTAAGAAATTCACAAATAATTTAGGATTGCTATATGCGATTATAAAGGTAAGCTTTTCCCACAATTCTTTTGCCACTTTTCCTTAAAAAAGAACACTCAATGACGGCAATAATTGTCGGCTCAGGATTCAATGGCTTGAGAAAATACGGCTCAAAAAGTTCTCGATCGCTTCCTCTATGAACTAAACCGTTCAGTGTAAACAGAGGGGAATTCGCAAACGGTATCCGTATCCTGTCGTCATCTCATTTATGAGGTTGGGACGCCAGCAGGATTGACCCAACAGCAACTTGCAGATCGCATTGGGGCAAAACAGTCGCTGATCGCACGGCGTGAAGATGCGAAGTATGAGGGACATTCGCTTTCAATGCTGCAAAAAATTGCCCGTGCGCTCAATCACCGATTGGAGGTTCATCTAATTGCGATCGCTCCTAATGAAAATCACACTGAGCCACGTAGTGCGTAAATTGGGAAATGAGTGTGCGCGATCGTACCAAAAATTAAGAAGGCGATCGACCCCTTATTTTAAGAGCAACTCCTCCCCTCCAGTTGGAAAATGATTGCCTCTTTGGATAATGCCAGGGATCGCACTTGCCCACTCTACAAGATAGGTAGCGATCTCACTACATACAATATCTGTGATCGCTACTAACGGGATTTAGACAAATTTGGAGCTAAAATCAGGCTCTATCCCTCTCTGGCAAAGCGATTTAGCTCGATGGGGGTAAACGCGGTTCAAACCCAGTCACAGACAGAAAAATCATAAGTTTACCTTAAACTCTTCCTGTAACTAGATTTGAGCCTGTTTTCCCGCCTTATTTTGTCTAAGTCCCGTTATGAAAAACGCAAATCGCGCTATGTAGGAATTTTGATATCATCAATAAAGATTCCTCCTTCAAGTAATTCCCAAGTTTTAAGCTTAGATTTATCCAAACGAGTCAAAGTAAACTTGCTGGTTTGACTCCACACTGCAAGACTTGTATATTGATCACATTTTACTAGCCGCCTTATCTCAGTTTCGTTGTGTCTAGAGAGGGAGGTTGAATTCGAATAACCTAGAGAAAGGCTTGCAGATGCTGTAAGGCTTATAGAGGTTTGTTTACTAACTTCACCAGTCACTTTACCAACTTTAAAATCAGCTTCTGCTCCTACCTTTGCACCAACCTTTAATGCATAAGTTCCTGATACTTCTATTCCTGTAGTCCTACTAAAAGATTGAGCCTCTTCTGTCGTAAACCCAGCTCTGACTATTACCTCATATTCTTGCTCTGAGGCAGTATTATTATAAGTAAAATATTCCTCATTCAATGTATAGCAAACTTCACGAGTCAAGACATAATAAGGTGATTTTTTGAGCTGCCAATGTGGATTGTTATCCTCAACCATGAAATAGGGCACTAAAAATGGTTTTCCCACCATTTTCCACTCTCTAGTATTTTGAGGCTTTTGTGGGTTTATTAACGTAGGAAATTCAGACGAAGAGGGGACAGGCTCTTGAGCCAGAATACTTTTAACCAAGTCCATATCTGGAATCTCGCCTATCTTCTCAAATCTAAATCCATAGTTAGATGAAGGAAAAGTTTGAGATTGAACAATTTTCGCACCGTCTGTATGTTCTTGTCCTCCTGCAACAGTGATTAATTTACCACTATGTTTTGCTCTAATACAATAAGTATTTGCTTCGTTTGAAAACGCTTCTAATTCAAATAGTTGATTATCCTGACCTAAAAACGAAGCTTGTACAACTGCTGCGCCCTCATCCACGGACTGCCCCTTAATATCTAAAACCTTCCCACTACACCAACTTGCTATGACAAAGTATTTACCAATATCATCAACTGGGAAAACCACGAATAGTTGATTTTCTCTTTGATCATTCACTCCACCGCTAAGAGCCCACCATTGCTGAAGCTGTACACAATCCTCTAACTTCTTGTCGCCAGGAACATCAAAGACCTTGTTGCTGTGAAGCGCAACAATCTTGAAGAGACCACCCTGGAAATTGTTCATATTCATGAGAAAATTCTCCTGTTTTTTGGATTGGAATTGGTAGATTATATATCTGAATATCTGGTATAGAGAGTATGTAGATAATTAAGCTCTGAAGGCTTTGAAACCCTGGTAATCAATAATCTATCCCAACTCCCCGATGCTGTCTTTACAGGAAAGTATGGAGTTGTCAAGTAGGGAAAGTATGATTTAAGGTAGAGGCAGTTTTATACATAGCGAGAAAATAGATGGAATTTGAGCAGGCATTGGAGATTGTCAACCATGCGATCGCCCGCAAAATCGCTAGAACGCTCACTGAGGTTGAAGTTGCCCTTTTATTCGGTGCCTGGAACAACTTGACCTACGATCGCATCGCCGAGCGATCGGGCTACTCCATCAACTATCTCCAACGGGACATTGGCCCCAAATTCTGGAAGCTTCTCAGTGATGCTTTGGGCCGCAAAGTCAACAAAACCAATCTGCGCGGCATTCTCACTCACTTTGATACCCCGATCGCCACTCCCCAACCTCAAATCCAACCGTCAATAGATTGGGGCGAGGCGATCGATGTTTCCAGCTTCCAAGGTCGAGTTGGAGAGATTGAAACCCTCACTCAATGGATAATACAAGATCGCTGCCGACTGATTGCCCTCGTGGGAATGGGTGGAATCGGTAAAAGTACCTTAGCGGCTAAAGTCGCTCAACTCTTACAAGAACAATTTGAATTTGTGATTTGGCGATCGCTCCGTAACGCCCCTCTCTTAGATACGTTGTTGTCCGAACTGGTGCCTTTCCTTTCTAACCAGCAAGATATCCAAGCTAAACCCGAACGACTCCTGTACTGGCTGCAAACCCATCGCTGTTTGGTGATTTTGGATAATCAAGAAACGATTTTACAAGCAGGCAATTGCGCCGGATACTACCAGCAAGATTTCACAGACTATGGTGACTTATTTCAATTACTGGGAGAAGCCAGTCATCAGAGTTGTATTTTACTCACCAGTCGTGAGAAATCCTCAAAAGTCGCCATATTAGAAGATTTAAACGGAGCAGTGCGATCGCTTTCTGTGCAAGGTTCCAGGGAAACATCCCTGGCATTCATTGACTCCAAGCAACTCGTGGGAACCGATGCGGAAAAACGCCAACTTTGTGAATTGTATTGTTGCAACCCGCTGGTAGTAAAAATAGTTTCTGCCTCAATTCAGAGTTTGTTTGATGGAGAGATTGCCACATTTTTGCAAGAAAAGACACTGGTATTTAATGGCATCCGCCGCTTGTTAACTCGGCAATTTGAGCGATTGTCGCCCGTAGAAAAAACCATCATGTATTTGTTGGCGATTAATCGAGAATATACAACCATTGCTGAACTGCAAGCCAACATTGTACCTGCAATTTCACGGGCGACCCTATTAGAGTCCTTAGAATCCTTAACGTGGCGCAGCTTAATCGAAAAGCGATCGGGTGAATATACCCAACAGCCCGTCGTTATGGAATATGTCACAGACTGTTTAATGGGTGCATCTCACTTTTGCAAAGATATTAAGTGGAAAGCTGACCAGGGAGATAAGCACAGCGAAGAGAAAGGATATCAAAATTACTGACTATATTACTGACTATTTTTTTAGTTTCTAAAAATGTAACAACCCGGATATTTAGCAATTTCAGTGGCAAGGTAAAGTATAGCATCTGTTGTATGTGAGGAGAATCAAGTTTATGAATTCAAATTTGCAACGTCGCGATCGCATTAATTTCCGTAGTCTGCTAACAGCGTTGTGTTTAACCTTAACTCTCGTCAGTTTCGTGGGATTAGATCCGGCGGCGGCTCAAGAACAGCGGATCAGAACGTTGACTGTTACTGGGCGGGGTGTGGAAGCGATTCCTACAACTCAAACGCAAGTGCGCCTGGGGGTTGAGGTGCAGGGGAAAACGGCGGCCCAGGTGCAGCAGGAAGCGGCGAGACGATCGTCCGCTGTGGTAGAGTTGCTGCGATCGCGCCAAGTCGAAAAACTCGAAACTGCCGGCATCACCCTCAGCCCGACTTACAGCTACGAAAACAACCAGCAGCGCTTGACTGGCTATACAGCGACAAATACCGTCAGTTTTCGGATTAATACTGCATCTGTCGGCACTTTGCTCGACGATGCGGTGAATGCCGGAGCCACACGCATCGACGGTGTGAGTTTTGCCGCCGCCGAAAGTGCGATCGAATCTGCTCGAAAACAAGCAATCAAAAAAGCAACTCAAGATGCTCAAGCGCAAGCGGATGCAGTCTTTAGCGCGCTTAACCTCAAGCGGGGAGACATTCTGGGCATTCAAGTCAACGGTGCGATCGCGCCGCCTCCAATGTATCGGCAGTTTGCTGCTCCTCGTATGGCTGCTGCTGACGCTACAACGCCTGTGGTGGGAGGGGAACAGCAGGTAGAAGCTTCTGTGACTTTGCAATTTGGATATTAATAATAGTTAGGGGTTGAACTGGCCACCTCAGCTTGACCCTAAGTAGGTCGGCGCCAAAAAACCGAACTATGTTAAAATAAGTAAAGAAAGAGAAGACATTTACTGAGGTAACTCAATATATGGGCGCTAGATTAAGGGTATTCCTGACTCAACAACAAGACAAAACTCTATTAG
>NZ_JAUBRI010000049.1:0-61153 GCF_036701795.1 Microcoleus sp. N9_A1 | reverse complement strand
TTTTCTTGCACCATTACTGCCTTTATTCGTCCGAAAATCCATACCGTGTTTACTTCAACCACTGATTCAGCAAGCCCTATATAGCAATCCTTGCAGGAGTCGTAAATTTTTTAGCCCACCCCAACCCTCCCCTTAGCCGCTCGCTCGGGAGTAAGAAATTCACAAATGATTTAGGAATGCTATACCTTGTTAGTCGCTTTGTTTCCGAAGATGCTTGGTGATTCGTCGCCCACCTATCACTGATCTGATTAAAATCAAGTATTGTTCAGGGGTGGGGTTCCTCGCCGCCCCAAAACTCATATCCTCACTCGCCCTGCGGATGAGTGAGGATATGAGTTTTGATTAAACTAACTATTGCAGCCAGTACCAAGGGTTGGTGAGTGCGGCAAATCCTTTTAGTCAGAGTCGATCGCCCAGTTGTATGCTAGATAGCACTTGACAGTTAAATTAAAAGGTTATTATGTATACCACAACAAGTTCAGTTCGATCGACATGACTATCTACATTGGAAATCTGTCTTACCGCGCCACCGAAGAAGACCTGAAAGCAGTATTTGCAGAATACGGCACAGTCAAGCGAGTTGTCTTGCCTACCGACAGGGAAACTGGTCGGATGCGCGGTTTTGCATTTGTTGAGATGATGGAGGATGCCCAAGAAGACGCTGCAATTGCCGAATTAGACGGTGCAGAGTGGATGGGACGCCCCTTGCGAGTGAACAAAGCTAAACCGAAAGAAGAGGGAAATCGAGGCGCAGGTATCAAGAGAAACGACGGATATTAGTCCGCGATGCGGCGGTTGACATCCTCTCGAAACCCACCTGATGCACCAGTGCGCCAGTAGCGCCGAATTGCAAGCAGCCGTTGATTTTGGGGATGAAATGTCAAATCCGCTGCACAAGAACATTGATTATTTACAGGAGCCTGCGGTATGGTTTTATTACAAGAATTTGATGCCAAAGAATGGGTGAAAACGCGCAGTTCCCTAGACGGTGAAGCAACATTTCTCACCTGGAACGGTTATATTTACTCTTTTGTTCCCAACGAACCGAAAAAGCGCTTGTTCAAAATACTTGGCATGAGTGCAAGCAGGTGTATTGCTGACGGCGAGGGCGGCTGGAAATTCACCTCGCGAGAACTAACTTACTATCTCGACCCCAACAGCGGAAAAATTCTCCACCAATGGGAGAACCCTTGGACAGGAGAAACCATAACGGTTGCTCACGTTGCTAACAACCCCGTCCAAGGTAATTTTAAAGGAATTTTCCCGGCTAAAGTAGAGCCTGAAATTACGACTTTTGTCTTTGACTTATTTCCCAACTATCCTAATCCTTTAGCTGAGGATGCCAGATTTGTTGATTACAGTCCAAATCCCATTTATCAAGCAGCGGAATTATTTAAGCTGACAGTGCCCACAGCAGAATTATTAAATCCCGAACTTGTCTCAGTTTCTCAAGTAATCCTGAGTTGGGATAGAATCGGGCCGTGGCTGGCATGGATGAAAATGGGAAATCGACCCGGTAACATGATTTACAGTGCGACGGGTTCCAAAGTCAAGAGTTGGACAGAATTACCTCAATTGCTGCAAGATGAAATTAAAACTCGCATTCCTTTGTATAAAGATGCGCCGAAATCGCAATTAGATGTGGAAGATATGACTTCTTGGATTTATTTTAAACAGAACTTTGATGCTTATCTCGCGGGGGAAAGATTCCCTCTGCCAGCACCGGAAGCATAAGCTCATAATAGATGAATGCCCTCAATCAGTTCGCGATCACATGGCGACCCATGCGAAACCGGGTTTTTTACTGAATCTGCGGGCCCAAACGCGTGTTTTCGTCCATCTTTCCCCGGTTTCGAGCAGTCGGAGTGCGATCGCGAACTGTCAATGTAGGGTGCGCGCACCAGCACATTACCGCATCATATCAAATCCGGTAGCATTGGAATTAATATTACTTACAGCCAGGACACGGCACTTCCGTGTCCCTACAATTAATCTGGCCTAGGGCATAGGGAAACGGCACGTGCAGTCTCCTCTATATCATAAGCAGTGTAACCGGAATTGATATCAGTCAAATTAATTTGTAGTGAAGAATGCAAGTCTTCTGATTTTTATTAAGAGTTGCATTCTTCACTACAAACCTGATTCTATCAATGTCCAAAAATATCCGTCAGGTGCAATGAAGGAAAAACTTTGTTCCCCAAATTCATTAGCGACTATTTCTGTGATTTTTTGTGCTTTGCTGGCTTTGACTCGCTGAAAATATTCTGCAATACTAGACACTCGATATGTGTACAGCGACATTCCCAAACATCCGGGATTGGCGCGATCGAATCGATCGCCTAGTGCGATCGAACTCGGGAACCTCAGAATATACAGTCTACCCGATCGCGCGGCCTGAAAATCTGTTTTCGACGATCGGGGGTCATCAAAAGCTGTCACCACAAATCCTTCCCCAGACTGAAGCTCAAAAATCTCCCTTCCGGCGAGGGAAGACTCAAAGGTAGTTTCTACATCGTCGCGCGCCCGAATCAACCCCAGAACTTCTTCATAAAATAGCAGCGTTTCTTTGCTGTCATCTTGAATTACCATTCCCATGTGGGTAATTTGACTGGTTTTGAAAAAAGCATTTTCATTGATTTTCCCGTAATTAGGCAAACCATAATTGAATCTTTGAAAAAAAACTTGCCGACTCAAAGGCTGCAAAAGCATCATCTCACGCACTCCGACAGCCGCCTCAACAAAAGGACGCGGTTTTCGCTCTTTGTTGTAAATAATCTCCCAGTGCGGGGATGTATATTTTACCGACAAATTGGCAGATGCAGCATCTTCGGCATGGTTGAGGATATTCAACAAATCAGCAGTTAAAGTAGTTGCCCAACGGTTGCCTTTCACCTTCATTGACGACATTTTCAAACCATCGTTTGTAGGTTTTTCCCAAATCATCAAGCGAATTAATCCGTGATCCGCATCTTGGTGATAGAGTCGAATCGAGCGCACTTTTGAACTAACTCCATATAATTCGCGAGCCTCGGATGCCGATAATTCTGCGATTTGACCGATCCGATATCCAAATTGCTCCCAATATTGCAGTTGTGGAATCGCATCGGCTACGCCAATACACACTTCGTAAATGCCTGCGATGGAAAGGGGCTGCACTTGATTCATACTTTTTGAAACATAATTTACGCACTTTTACATCGGAGTGTTTGCTGTGATATCTCTAAGCGAGATATCTATAGGCAAAGCTTTGCAGGGTGTTCCAAGCGAGATATATAGGCAAAGCTTTGCAAAATGCTCGCACTCCTAAAAAAACGCTTTTTACCAAACCGGGATGCTTCCGATACATCGCTGCTCAAACCAAGATTTATTAGCAATAGTCCGGACAGCTTTTATATGGACCAATGGCTTATTCTGTAGGACTTTGAGCCACTGTGGATAATTAAATCAATGTCAGATCCACCCCGCTCGTTGCATTTAATTGGACTTTATTTATGATCCTTGCGCCGCGTAAGCTTGTAGTCTCGTTCCAAAAACTGTCCGGAGTATTGATTAGAATAAACCGGGTTGATGAGGGTGAGTCTTAGAAAGAGTAAACTCGCCCTTTTTCATCAATATAAACTGAGCGGTCTTGCGTAGTGCGAGGATCTGATCTGGTGATGCGAATCGTCACAATGTTTGTCTGCGAGTCAACGTTATAGTCGTATTTCAAAGTTGCGGTTCCTCCTGTGGTATTAATCGGAATATTGGCAATGTCGCCGGTGCGATTGCTGATACGAACAATGATGTTTTTGCTGGTTCCCACGGGTAAGGATGACAAGCTGGCACCTGATTGACCGTATTCTAGGTTTAATCCAGTTTCATTTAACAGTCTGAGGGTAATGTTGCGAGTATTGTCAACCTGCGCTTGAGGTTGCCAGAATCCTGGTTTTGTCCCGCCGTCAGTTGCAGGTTGAGATAATGCTGGGTGAGGATGCAGACAGCCGAGGGCGGCAAGTATTGCTGCGGTTGCAATAATTTTAGATTTCACGGTTTGTACCTCCGGGTCAAGAATTGGTGATATTTCTATCCTAGCTTTAAAATCGAATGTTAGTGGAAGGAAGTTCGGCAACGGATTATGTAACGGATGTAACGGATGTCAGGAAGAAGCAAGTTCCGCAACGGATTATGTAACGGATGTAACGGATGTCAGGAAGAAGCAAGTTCCGCAACGGATTTGCTCCACGGATGTAACGGATGTCAGGAAGAAGGAAGAAGAAAGAAGGAAGAAGGAAGAATCAATAAAAGGAATAAAAGCAAGGGTTTGAGAAATTAAGAATTTCCTAACCGTCAGGGCGGTTGCTATATCTACTCAGAAACTGGCCTTCTGTAGTTGTTAATATTCCTGGACGCACGGGTTGTCTAGAAATCCGATTTCTGAGCGGGTGGCTGCTTGCCAAAGCTATGATTTAGAGTAGAAACCGGATTTCTGGGGTCAAGTGCGTCCGGGAGTGGTTAATTGTTAATTATCGATCGAGCGAGTTCTAGGAGTAGGCGCTGTTCGGCGCGGACGATCGCCCTGGAAGTCTGTTCTGCAGCATCGACATTGACCGAAATAGACGAAATTCCCCACCGCACGAAGGATTCCACTGTATCGGGATACAATGCGGGAGCGTCGCCGCAGATTGAGCACGGAATGCCGGCGGCCCGGGCCTGTTTGATTAATTGTTCGATCGCCCTCATCACTGCTCGATCGCGCCCGTTGAAAGCACCTGCTACCAGGTCGGAGTTGCGGTTAATTCCTAACAGCAATTGGGTTAAATCGTTAGTGCCGATAGAAATTCCTTGAACTCCAGCTTTTACGTAATCTGGCAATAAAAATAACACTGAAGGAACTTCCGCCATAATCCACAATTGAAATTCGGATGAGCGGTTTTTCCAAATTGTTTCTAAGCGCTGGCGGCAGTAGATAAACTCCTCAACCGAGCGCACGAAAGGCAAAATTAAATTAACATTGGTATGGCCTGACTCGCAGACTTTTTGAAGTACGCAGAGTTCCCAATCAAATAATTCTGGTTCAAAGGTATAACTGAAACTGCCATGGGCGCCTGACTCGCGTAAATCGAGAGAGCGATAAAATATTGGTCGCGGCGAAACGGCCGCAGCAAATAAGCTGAGGCAATCCGCCATGCGATCGACAAATTCCGATTGGCGACCGTCTTGTAGCCAAACTTTGGGGTTTTGACAGTCCAAAGCTTCTAATGCCATTAATTCCGATCGCAGCAATCCGATGCCGTCTATTGGCAGATTTTTGAGGCGGTCGATCGAACTTGTTTGGCTGACATTAACTAGCAGTTGAGTCGCCGTTGGTGGGCCCCAAACATATTGAGTAGACTCAGATTGTCGAGATTTAGACCCGGAATTGGACGATCGATCTGAGGTTGAAGATTGGTGCTTGGCTATTGACATTTTGGCTGCTGTACTGTATAATCCTTCCTTTTTTGCGGTGTCCCGAAGTCGGCTGCTGTCTCCTATCTCGATCGCATCGTGTTGGGCGAGGGCAAAAACTTCTCCGCTATCGCCGTCTACCAACACCGAATCGCCCGAGGCGATCACCCGCGTGGCCCCGGTCACTCCCACAACGGCGGGAATTCCCAATTCTCTCGCTAAAATGGCGCCGTGGCCTGTCATACCTCCTTGTTCCGCAACCACCCCAGCAGCAACCTTCAGCCAAGGTAGCCAATTCGGATCGATTGTCCGGGCTACTAAAATGCCTCCGGCTAAGAATTCCGCGTTTTCTGGGTGGGAATTACTCATAACTTGGGCAATTGCTTCGGCTTTTCCTGATGCTGCTGCCACACCTCTGAGTATGGCAGGAGTTCGGGCTGGGGCGATCGAGTTTGGCTGCGGGAGGGCGATCAAATTTTCCTCTAGTGGCGCGACTTTTTCCCCTTTCACAAGACGAACTTGAGTGAAATAAAACTGCGGTTCGCCACTGTTTGCTGTCTGGTTTAGCGTCCACTCCAAAATTAAATCTGAGTCAAATTCTGCGATCGCTTTTTTACTCAATTCAATGATTTCTTGCAGTTGCCATTCCTCTAAAACGTATTCTGTTTGTGCTTCCTCTCCCAGCGCTAAAACTTGCACGCAACAGTCAGCAAAATCAGGAATTATAAATGGAGAATCGGGAATTTGGAAAGCAGAAAACTTGCCCAGCAGCAGTTTGTTTTTCGGTTCACCATCGCCGACTTTGAGATTGTAGGCTAATGTTTTGTAACCGATACGCTGGAATTTAACCGCCGTTGTTTCTGGCTGCACTTGATAGTAATCAGGGATGGTTTCTCCCCTAGCGAGGGACAATCCCAAACCGCTGGTGGCTTGGATTTCCCACTGTTCACCCGCCTTTGTTTTCACCTCGCCCGCGGCGATCGCTTCTTGAAGTGGCTGCACCAAAACTGCGGGATTGATTTGCTGTACCCCCAGGCCGCACCGCTGCCAGTAAAATAGACTTCGGGCTCTGAACATTTCTGCCCAAGCTCGTTTGAGTCCGGCCCCAATGGCTTCGGGTTCTGCCCGTACTGCCTGAGATTCCAGAATGCCGACTGTTTTCGGGTTCCAGGAAGTCAGGGAAGGGCGAAAAATTAAGGCTGTGGAGTTGAAGTTTGACTGTGAGTTGAGTTGAAAAACAGCAGACTCTAGGGTGGAGAGCAGTGAATCTGGCAGTTTGCCTGCGAGGATTTGGTGGCGGATGCTGCGGGCGATCGATTGCAGTTGTCTGGGTTCATCGACATTCAAGTGCAGGGAAGAGTGTGGCCAGTCAGCAAACAGCGGTTCTAGGCAGTCGATCGACTCTAAAAACTGCCAAAATATTGTAGCCGGTACGACAAAACCCGGTACAACGGGATGATTTTTCTGGAGCAAATAGCTCAAGTAAAATGCTTTTTCTCCTACTGCATCTCGGTCTGAAGGTTGAATTTTGTCTAGCCAGTAGAGGTTTTTCACGCTGCGAGCCTGTCCGTGGAAACAGATTGAATTTGATAGTTTTTCCCATTAATCACTTACCACAATTCTAGGATGAACAAGCGAAAATGGACGGGATTAGTCAAATCTTTTCTCAATCTATTTCTTAAGTCTAACTGTCCTCTTTGTCAGCGACCTGCCGCCACAGAGTTTTGTCCGTACTGTCACAAGCAACTTCAGCGATGTCAGTTAACCGATCCTGGTCGATTTTGGCATTCAGAGCAGCGTGTTTTTGTGTGGGGTGAGTACGGCGGGGCTCTCAAACGGGCGATCGCAGCTTTGAAATATGACGGCAATCCGCAATTAGCCAAACCTCTCGGTGGCTGGCTGGCCGAAGCTTGGTTGAGTTTTCCCGAATTAGCTATAGACAATTTAACAGTTGTACCGATTCCCCTGCACCAAGAAAAGCTCAAGGAGCGCGGTTTTAACCAGGCGGAACTTTTGGCTGAAAGTTTTTGCGAGTTGACTGGTTTGCCTTTGCAGCGGCACGGTTTGCAGCGGGTGAAAAATACTCAGGCTTTATTCGCTCTGACGCCACAGCAGCGACAAGCGGAAATGAAAAATGCTTTAAGTTTGGGGAAAGATTTTCGTCGTCGGCGCCCGCGCGATCGAGTGCTGTTAGTTGATGATATTTACACTAGCGGTACTACGGTTAAGTCGGCCATTAAAATATTGGAAGACTCGGGAATTTCGGTTTATGGAACTGTGGCACTTGCAACTCCTAATAAGATTAATCGGTAAGCTGTGAATGCCTTTAAATTTAAACAGGTTTTTAGTGAGCAATTAAATCCTCGCTAGAAACCTGTAAGAGTTGTTTTACCGGCTCAGATATTTATCAGGATTTGCTAACAAGATTTTTTTGGGAAAACGAACCGCGAAGACGCGAAGGACATGAAGAAAGAGAAGAAAGAGAAGGGAGAGTGTTCAGGATGGATTTAGGATTGTTGGAGGCTCGGCTGCAAGTGGGAATTGGTTGCTGATGTTCCAACGGCTGCCGTCGTGAAGCAGTAAAGTTAACGCGGAAGCGGTAAACTCAAAGTTGAGCGATCGCCCTGCAAATTCCAACCAAGCCGTTTGAAAATTCTCCTTAGTTAAATCGCGAAAGGCTACTGTCATGTGCGGTACAAATGGGCGAGTCTGAGAAACTAGATCGACTATTCCCAAAGTTGCCTCGATATAACTCATCAAATTTTTGTGAATCTCCAGCAATTCGGGCGATTTGACAACATCAGCGTAAATGACGCGGGGCGCGAAAGCAGCAAAACCAGATAGAGTAACGGGAATGGGCAGCCGATTTGCAGAAAACTTCTTCAAACTTTCCTCTAATGTTGGAACATCCTCCGCTAACGAGTGAAAAGGAGGTTGCAGCGTGATGTGCGGCGGCGAATTCAAAGCACCGCGGCTGTTGTAGTGTTCCGCAAAATACAGTTGAATCTCAGTAATGTGCTGTTCAATATCGAGAGGTGGCACTAAGGCAATAAAAAATCGCTGTTTTGACTGGTTCATGGGATAACATCGCAGTTAAGAAAGGATGGTGCAAAATGGAATATAGAGCATTTGCCCTAGATCCCATTGCTGATCACCCATTCCCAATCTAAAATATAAAATCTAAAATCCCAAATAAAAATGCCTTGGTTTGTCAAAATTGAGCAAGGAATTGTCGAAAAGCCTGTCTTTGACCAATACGTGCCAGCTCACAGAGCTTATGTCCGAGAGTTGATTTCTAAAGGACACCGAGCGAAAACTGGCTACTGGGGGCGGCGGGGCGGCGGTATGTTGCTGTTTGAGGCGGGTTCGATGGATGAGGCGAAGGCGATCGTCGCTGAAGACCCGCTGGTGAAGAACGGTTGCGTTATTTATGAAATTTATCACTGGTGTGTGGTTGAAGAATAAATAACTGTGTTATACTCATAAATGAACTGGATCCACGCGATTCCAACGCCCAAATCTTGTCAGGACCGGAAGGTAGCAGCAACACGGGATGCTTGTAATAGGCGTGGTCTCCGGTTCACCCAGTTTTTTGAGGTGTAGCTCCTATGCCTGGTTTCGGAGATATTTTACAGAAAGCAGTTTACCTTGGTGTCGGGCTAGCTTCCTACGCTGGTGAAAAAGCTGGCAGCAAGTTAACTGAATTACGCACTGAAGCCCAAAAGCTGGCAGACGAATTAGTCAAGCGTGGCGAGATGTCAACGGAAGAAGCTCGCCGCTTTGTTGATGACATGGTGCAACAGGCTCAGCAGCAGCCCCCTGTAGAATCGGCTGGCGACAAAAAACCGGCTGAACCTCGACGGATTGAAATTATTTCTGAGGAAGAAGATGTCTCGGCAAAAGATGCTAAAGAGACAGGCGGCGTAGACAAGCTCCGCGAACAGGTGCAGAATTTACAAGAGGAATTGCGGCGGCTGAAGCGAGATTAAACTCAAAAAAGCTCGCTCAGCAAAGCATAAAGGGAACTCAGGATAATACTCTTGAGTTCCCTTTTTGAATATCTTCCCTGTCCGATGTGGACGGATATCAGGCAATAGGTAATAGAATTGAAAGTAGGTGCAAGCACTTCACTTGAGGCTGGCTGCACTTGTCTGTAAAATATTTTGTAATAGCAAGCTGTCAAATTCATGGAAGATTGGTCTAAAGATTTTTTTGGAGTAATGGAAAATGCTGTTTCTGAAGTAGAGCATTTTTTCAGCGACATGGGCGAAGAGTTTGTCGAAATGCTGGACGTTTTGGCAAAAATGTCGGAAGAGTTTACAGAACAAGTACAAAATAATCTGATTAACGACATTGACGGTTATTTTAATGAATTTGATGGTTTATTTAATGAATTTATCGAACCGATAATTGAAATTTGCCGCGACTTCGACCCGGAATTTGATGAGATAGATTTGTCGATGGTGACTTATGTAGACCCTTCGCCGACGCAGCAGCCGGCTTGTCGCGGTTGTCGCAACTATCACGGTCAAGTTTACGGGGGAAATTTGTTGGTTTGTGCGATGCACCCTACGGGTGTGGAATCGGAGAGTTGTGCGGATTGGGAAACAGACGGCGATGCAGATTTTTAATGGCGGAGTTGAGTTGTCGAACAGCTTAATGGCTTATGGTAACGTCAATTCAGTCTCTGTCAAAGATTTCTCTGGAAGAGTTTCTGCTATTGCCAGAGACTAAGCCTGCTAGCGAGTATGTTGACGGTCAAATTTCTCAAAAAGCTATGCCGCAAGGAAAACACAGCAGGCTACAAATCCAATTTTCATCAGCTATTAATCAAGTTGGTCAACCGCAAAAGTTAGCTTTTGCTTTTCCCCAATTGCGCTGTACTTTTGGGGGATGTGCTGTTGTTCCAGATTTAGCAGTATTTGAGTGGTCGCGCATTCCTCTGAATTCTCAGGGAGAAATTGAAAATACGTTTGAAATTGCTCCGGATTGGATAATTGAGGTTTTATCGCCGGATCAAAGTTCAACTCGCGTGATTAAGAAGATTCTGTTTTGCATCAAAAATAAAACTAAACTGGGTTGGTTGATTGACCCGGAAGAAAAATTAGTTCTTGTTTTTAAGCCGCAGCAGCAACCAGAGGCGAAGGAGAATCAGGATATTTTACCTGTGCTCGATGTGCTGTCGGGTTTGCAAATGTCGGCGGCGGATTTGTTTGGGCTGTTAAGTTTCGATCGCCCGTGAGTTACAGTTGAGTATAGGGAATTTTGCATCTAACGGCATTTAAAGGTGAATCGCTCAACGGCTAATAATTCGCAATTTGGGTTTCCGAAAATGCCGCCATCGCTGCAATTGCGACAGTATCAGCGAGTGGCGGTTGCTAATTGGTTTGCGAATCAGGGACGCGGTACGCTGAAGATGGCGACGGGTAGCGGCAAGACGATTACTGCACTGGCGATCGCCACTGAATTATACAATAAAATTAACCTGCAAGTCCTGCTCGTAATTTGCCCTTACTGCCACCTGGTGAATCAGTGGGCGCGGGAATCCGAGAAATTTGGTTTAAAACCTATTTTGGCTTTTGATAGCGCCCGCAGTTGGCAAAATAAGCTGGCTGCTGGTTTGTATGAAGTGCGATCTGGCGAGCGAGCATTCCTCACAATTATCACTACTAATGCTACCTTAATGGGAGATAGCTTGCGATCGCAACTGCGCTATTTCCCAGAAAAAACCCTGATTATTGGAGACGAAGTTCACAACTTAGGCGCGCCCCGTTTAGGAGAAAGTTTGCCGCGCAATATTGGACTGCGACTCGCCCTTTCCGCCACCCCAGAAAGACATTTCGACGAACAGGGAACCGAAGCTATTTTAGATTATTTCGGCCCTGTTTTGCAGCCGGAACTCACCCTGGCTGATGCTATCCGCCAAAAAGCATTAGTACATTATTTATACTATCCGATTTTAGTAGAATTGACCGAAGCCGAAACCCGCAAATATTCCTACTTAACTAAAAAAATTGGCTGGGCGCTTTGGGGCGATGAAAAAGTAGAAGAAAACGATGCTTTAACGACTTTATTAATGCAGCGGGCTCGGTTAATTGGGGCAGCGGCTAATAAATTAGTAGCTTTGCGAGAATTAATGATTCACCGTCTCGACACAAGCCATACTTTATTTTACTGCGGCGACGGTGCGATTGAAGGAGGTGCGCGCCGCAATAACAATCGCCAACTAACAGAAACCGCGAAGTTATTGGGTTCAGAATTAGGCTACCGAGTTAACACTTATACGGCGGCAACTCCTTTAGGAGAAAGAGAACGCTTGCGCCAGCAATTTGAGAGTGGAGAATTGCAAGGTTTAGTCGCGATTCGCTGTTTGGATGAAGGCGTGGATATTCCAGCAATTCGCAATGCTGTAATTTTGGCAAGCAGCAGCAATCCGCGCCAGTTTATTCAGCGCCGGGGACGGATTTTGCGGCCACATCCGGGGAAGGAAAGGGCAACTTTATTTGACATGATAGTTTTGCCTCCAGATTTAGGTCGGGAAACCTTAGAAGTGGAGCGCAATTTGCTGCGAAAAGAGTTGAAGCGGTTCTTGGAATTTGCCGATTTAGCTGACAATGCTGGGGAAGCTAGAGTGAAATTGTTGCAAATTCAAAGACGTTACGGGCTGTTAGACATTTGACATTTACCCGGTTTCGGTTTATGTTTGAGAATATAGAATTATTTTATCCAGGACTTACGCAGAACTTAATTATGTAGGGTGCTTATGGGCGCGCCTTACCGCTATAAGTAGCGCGTCAAACTACTTTTTGCCTAAGTCCTGTTATTGGAGTTTGAGTTGCTAGTTTTTAAGATTGGCCAAAAAAATATGACAGAAAATCTGAATGAAAATTTGATTATGGCTTTTAGATATGAAGATAGCGCGATCGCAGCCGTACAGACAAGCATTTTAGCAGAAAAGCGTTCTTCTTATCAAACTCATCAGGAATTGAGCGACGTACAGGAACCAATTACTAGCGCGCCGACGGAAGTTCGGCAAATTATCGAGCGGGTATTAGAAATTGAAAAAGATAAACTGTACATGAGGGCTCCCCGCTATATTAGCGATGACATTTTGAAAGTTATTAAGGAAGCAATTGTATGAAGCTGATTTCAATTAGTCTGTGCAATTTCCGGCAGTTTTTCGGCCAAACACCCGAAATTAAGCTAGCATGGGGCGCGCAAAATATTACAGTGATTCACGGCAATAACGGTGCTGGAAAAACAGCTTTGATGAATGCATTTACTTGGGGACTTTACGGAAATTTGAGCGCGGGTTTTACGGAAGAACAATCAGTAAATAAACGCGCTATTGCGGAAGCAAAACCGGGCAAACGAGTACCTTGTTGGGTGGAAATCGTGTTTGAACACGACAGCAAGCGCTACCAAGTAAGGCGCAGTTGTCACGCTTACAAAAGTCAAAATAGTGTCGAACACAGCAAAAGCGAATTGTTCATGCAGGTAGCAAAAGATGACGGTCGTTGGATGCTGCCGCCCCAGCATCCTGATGATATTATCGGACGAATTTTGCCGGAAAGTTTGCATCAATATTTCTTTTTTGACGGGGAGCGAATCGAGCAAATTGTCCGCCACGATAAGAAAGCAGAAATTGCTGAAGCTACTAAGGAATTGCTGGGAGTAGAGGTACTGAATCGCTCGATCCGACATTTGGGAGATGCCAGAAAGTCTATAGAAACAGATTTAAGAATGATTGGAAATTCCGAAATTAAGAAACTTTTGAAAGAGAAGCAAAATTTTCAGAAAGAGGTAGAACAATTTTTGCAAAAAAAAGTAGAAATTGAGCAAGAATTGATTCATCAAGGCGAGTTAAGAAAAGCAGTTAACGGTGATTTGCTGCAACTGGGCGGTGCTGCCGAGTTGCAAAATTTGCGAGACGAGTTGGAAAAGCAGCGGAGTTTATTTAAGCAACAAATTGTGCTGGGTTCAGAAGCTATCAAACGAGCAATTTCTGTGCGCGGTTACGCGGTATTTCTGTCGGATGCTGCGGCTGAATTCGACGTAATTGTCGGGGGTTTGCGGGAGAAAGGCGAGTTGCTTTCGGGGATTCAACGGCCGTTTTTGGAAAAGTTATTAGCGCAGCAGCACTGCATCTGCGGTACAGAATTAGTGGAGGGTTCTGAAGCTCGCGAAAATGTTAGCGGTTGGATGGATAAAGCGGGTGTTGGCGATGTGGAAGAAACTACGATTCGGATTAGCGATCGGGTAAATGAAATTGATAGAAAAGTGGCTGATTTCTGGGAGGAAATTGACCGCCAGCAAGGCAATGTCAGCCGATCCAGAGCCGAACTTTCTCGCGTGGAAACACAGTTAGACGATATTCAAAACAAGCTGCGAAACTTTCCAGACGGCGATGTGAGTGGCTTGCAAAAGCGCTTGGATGAAATTGAGGCAAAAATTGGCGATTTGCACCGGGAAACAGGCTCTAACCAGCAGCAGATTGAGAGTTTGAATGCCCAGGTTGTGGCTTTGGACAAGCAAATAGACAAGCAGCAATTGAACGAGCAAAGGCAAGTATTAGCCCAGCGCCGGATTGCTGCAACTCAGGATGCGATCAATCGCCTAACTGAAGTGCGAGCGCGCTTAGAAAAACAGTTTTGTTCTCAGTTAGAAAAACGGGTGCAAGATATTTTTAGTCAAATTTCGTTTACTCCTTACATCCCCAAATTGAGCGACAAATACGAACTGACGCTAGTAGAAAATACGTCGGGAAAAGAATCTTTAGTTGCCGCTTCTACGGGAGAAAATCAAATTCTCAGTTTATCGTTTATTGGCGGGATTATTGAGGGCGTGCGGGAGTGGAGTCAAAAGAATACTTTGATGGGCCCGGATAGTAGTACCTTTCCGATTGTGATGGATTCTCCCTTTGGCAGTTTGGATGAGATTTATCGCAAGCAAATCGCGAATAAGCTGCCCAAATTGGCGAATCAATTGGTAGTTTTGGTGACAAAAACTCAGTGGCGCGGAGAAGTTGCTCAAGAGATGGAAAGCTGCACCGGCAGGGAATACGTGCTGGTGTACAATTCTCCGAAAGCTGATTGTGAAGAAGATGCGATCGAATTGGCTGGGATGCGCTATCCTTTAGTTAAGCGCAGTCCGAATGAATTTGAATATACAGAAATAGTAGAGGTGGATGATGTCTTCTAGTTCGGTAATCACGCAGGTTTTGGAAACGGATATTTGGGTGAAAGCGACGTGGGAAGAGTTTCTAAATTTTGCTGAGGATGTAACTTGGGAAAAGGGCAAATTTTATTATTATCAAGAACAAATAAGGGTAGAAATGTCACCAGTAGGGCCATTGCACGGGCATCAACATTCAATCCTTTCATCTGTAGTCAGTCTGTTTGCTACATTGAAAAATATCCGAGTAGTGCAGTTGATTAATGCCAGTTTTCGGAAAACAGGTATTCATGAGTTTCAACCCGATCTAGCTTACTACATTGGTTCAGATTTAAGACTGCCTCCTAATGACAGCAATTCACCTGTTGATTTAAATGAATATGATTCGCCGAATTTAGTAATTGAAATTGGTGCATCTTCTTTTGATGATGATTTAGGCAGCAAGCGGTTGCTTTATGAAGACGCAGGAATTAGCGAATATTGGGTGGATCGTGCGAATAGGCAGGAGGTTTTTGCCTTTGCGATTAATGGCGGTGGTAGCGGGAGAATTCAAGAGTCCCGGGTTTTACCTGGGCTGGAAATCGCCTTAGTTGAGGAAGCTTTGAATCGCAGTGAAACTCAAGATGATGGGGAAATTACTCGCTGGTTGATTCAAACTTTTAGTCAAGGTTGAAGGGAGTTTGACATGGAAAAAAAGTATCATAAGTTGGTGCGCGATCGCATTCCTGAAATTATTCGCCAAAGCGGGAGTGAATGCGAGTTTGTCATTTTGTCCGATCGCGAATACCGTCAAGCTTTGCGCCAGAAATTGATTGAGGAAGCGGGGGAAGCAGCGGTGGCTGATGAGGATGATTTGGTGGCGGAATTGGCTGATTTGTCTGAGGTGATGGATGCGGTGATGCTGAGTTTTGGCATTTCGGGCGATCGGCTTTTGGCCGAAAAAATCAAGCGCCGGGAAGCTAGAGGAAGTTTTGCCCAAAAAATTATGTTATTACGGACATTCTAAAAACTATCTGCGTTAATCTGTGTTTATCTGCTTGACATCTGCGGTTACTCTATCAATTTAAAAATTACATATTAATCCCAATGGTTGCCAACAGAATTAGAATTGCTAAAGATAAAGCCGAGTTAGTCAAATCCTTAACTTTATCGGATAACAACTCCGCGCCCTTTCAGACTTACGCCGATGTCATCGCCTTCGCCGCCGCCTTGGGAAATCAGCGGAAAAAACGATCGCCCTTGGGTGAAATTTCCAAACGAGAACCGGGTGCGATCGACGTTGATATTTTTGTATCGAGGGGTTACGATATGGCGATTAAGTTAATTGCGATCGCCGAAACCAAAAATCCTCAAATTCTCTCCCATCTCGACGAAAAATTGGAAGCAGAACGCTTGCAAATTTTTGAAGAATATGCTAATGGTGGACTGGAAATATTGCGCGAAGAGTTGCGGGGTGCGGCGGATTATACCGATCGCCTGTTGTTGGTTTTGATTTCAGAAAGAGACAACCAACATCGGTCAAATGAAGAATTCGATTTAAGCAAGTTTTTATTCTAATAGGTTCCCAATGAAGCACATATCAGAAGATATAATAAAGAAAGGGCTGAAGGAATTTGCAAAAATTTTCGCTTACAGTTACTCAGGATTTATTATCTGCTATTTCATTCTCAAACTAATCTTTTGGGATCGAATGTGGATTATTGCCTTAATTAGCACTTTTCTGCCCTTAATTTTATTCCCAACTTTCCTGCTTCCCATTATCGGATTGTCAATTATCAAAAAAAGATGGTTCTCGATAATTTCGGCGATATCCTGCATTCTTTTCATAAGTTGGCTGCACATAAAATACTTTTCCCCCTCACCAATCAACATCACAGATTCCCAACCCCACCTCAAAATCTTATCCCATAACCTCGGCTGGTATACAACACAATCACCAACTTTATTTAAACTAATTGAACGCGAAAAACCCGATATTATCTTTTTACAAGAAATCGTTAAAAAACATACCGAAAGAGCTTTCACATGGTTAAAAATAGACTACCCATATCAAATTGGGATTCCTCCGGTAGGAATTCTCAGTAAATATCCCATTGTCTCCAGCGAAATACTGCACTTAGCCGGTCATGCAGAAACGCAGCAGCGAGCAATTATTAAATTTAACGAACAAGAAGTAGTGATTTATAATATGCAAGCTACCGGGCCGTGGTTTAAGAGATATAACATCTTGCCTTTTCTCAAAATTCCAGTTTACAAATATGGACAACGATCGCCGGAAATTCTAGATTTAGTCCAGCGAGTTGAGCAAGAAACTCTACCGGTAATTGTCGCGGGCGACTTTAACATGACAGACGAAACTCAAGACTACTATAATGTGCAGAAAGTTATGCAAGATTCTTTCCGAAAATCGGGGTTTGGGTTTGGTTTTACTTGGCCTCACGGTTGGGAACTTAAGTTCTTGTTGAAAAGCTCGAATTTGAGATTAAATTATCCCGTTTGTCGGATTGATTATATTTGGTATTCAAAGCATTGGGGTGCTAAATCGAGTTCGGTTTTGGAGGCCACAGAGTCCGATCATTTGCCCGTGGGAGCAGAACTTATTTTGTTAAAATAAAGGAGAGTTTGCGGATGAGCCAAGTTAACTCTAACGCAATGTTGAATGCTGAATTGAAAATGTATTTTCTTAGACATCGAGGAGATAGAGCCGCATTTCAAGCGTACTTAGACAGAATCAATCAGCATCCGCTGAGGATTATTGCAAGTCCCGGCGATCCTGATTTTGATCAGAAAGTTCAAGCCGCAATTCGGCAAAAGTTAGAAGCTGCAAGAAATGGTAGCAGTTAGCTATCTAACAATAGCCTTGAATTGCAAGCAGTTGCATACTATCTTGACATTATCTAGGTAAGAACTGGCGGCAATCCCACCTCTTTCGGATGCACAAACCTGCTATTAAAACTAACAGCTTTATCCTCAAAAGTCCTCGCTTGGGCCACCGCTTGCCGCAAATGAGCCCGATCCATATCATCGTTAATTCCCGCGACCAAATATACAATTAACTTCGCGGCTAAATCCCTTCCAGAAACTAGCATTCGCTTTTTGTTCGGATCGTACAAAATCCCGTACCACGCAGACTCAGGATTGTCCATGTGGCTAAATCCTTCATCCACATCGTACCTGCGGAGTTTGTCGAAAATAGATTTCAGCGAAAATTTCTTTCTAAATACTAGAATTCCCAAAGCATTAGCTAAAGCAATTTGACCGACTGGACGAAACAAAATATTTCCCTCGCCCCCCGGCTTTTCAAAACTAAATCGGCGCAATTCGGCTGTTTCTTCGCCGCTTTCAATTCTTTGATAGCTGGGCAAAGTTGCTAAATGATCGAACAA
Source organism: Microcoleus sp. N9_A1 (assembly GCF_036701795.1). Taxonomy (NCBI): domain Bacteria; kingdom Bacillati; phylum Cyanobacteriota; class Cyanophyceae; order Oscillatoriales; family Microcoleaceae; genus Microcoleus; species Microcoleus sp. N9_A1. The sequence goes on along the minus strand of NZ_JAUBRI010000049.1, from coordinate 43,169 downwards.
TTTCTGAAACTCTTCAATTCCCTCTTTCAGTTCCTCATCTTCGGGCCGCATGGGAATTAAACCTTTTTTTTCTGGCTTCCAATGGGGGAATTTGTATTCTAAATACCGTTCCGACATATCTTGCAGCGCTTGCAATGTGGTTAACACCGTTGATTTGGCTGCGACTGTCGCACTGTCCCAATTGACGCGGGGATTTCTATCTTCTTGTTCTTTTAATAGGGGATGGGTGACGGCAAGTTTGCGGGCGCAAATCGCAAATCCGTTATCTTCGTTCAATAATGCTAGTTGTCCCTGACTTAGCGTTACCGCCATCAGGTTAACGTGCACAAAGATCGATCGCACGCGCCGTTGTGCTTGCTGTCGCGTTTCCCCCGCTACCGCCGCCGGGATAAACTCAATCCCGATTTTTTCGTGAGCTAATTTATACACTGTTTCGGGGTCGATTTGATACTCCTCTGCTAAATCTTCCAGAGTAATTGCAGCGCCGACAGGTTTTTTATTTTTGTTGTATCTTTGCAGGATTCCGGTTTTAATTAAACTCATTAAACCTTGAACTCCCATCAGCCGATGCTGGCCGTCTAAGGCAAAGATTGAGACTTTTTGAGAGACATTCAAAAGCCCTAAGTTCTCGTTTTTATCAAAGGATGTAAATTCAGCAGCAGATTTAGTTGCTACGCCATTTTTATCCCATTCGTCGGCGTGAGGATTGTCTACCCACGGGGGACTGACGACGACTAAAACTGCGGGGAATTTGTGCGATTTTCGGGCTGCTAAATATTGAGTGAGGGCGGCTTGGCGCGACCAATCTAAGGGACGCTGGATAATTTCGTCAATGGTTTCGTCGTCGCGGACGATGTTGTTGGTTTGGAGGTCGAATTTTTGGCGGAAAAGCGGCATTTGCGAGGCGAAACGGACGCGAGAATCTAACCATTCTAGGGTGACTGAACCGATGTATGCTTCAGTGTTTCCCATCTGGGTTTTTTGTACGAAAATGCGATCGTCCTTTCCTAAATAATTATCTAATAAAAGTGCGATTTCCTGTCTGTCGCTATTTTCTTTTTCTAAAATTTTGCTAGCGAGGTCATCCGCTGGGTTGGTAGTCATTGGCATTTTTTATATAATTAGGCTATCTTTTCAAAAATATCATGAGTTAAACTTTATGTCAACTCTTGTTTTTTAAAAAGTTTTGTGAAATACTTGAGTGATGGAGAACAGTCCCCAGACTGCATACCATATTTATTGCACGATGTCAATGATTTATTTATTTATTTAAACCGCAGATGAACGCAGATAGACGCAGATAAGAGTTATTCCTTTGCGTTTGTCGGCGTGTATTTGCGGTTTCACAAAAAAAATATGTCTACTCCTTCCTTTGAATACATTTTGCCGGTCATCCGGGGAATTCAAGCGGGCCGCGAATATTACGTGTCGATGTGTCCGGTGCGTTTTTTGCCGAAATTGTTTCCCTTTGAATCTGAAGAGTTGCCGCCGTCTATGCGGGCGAAACGCGCGCTTAACAAAGCTAGGATTCCCGAAATTGCTGATTATTTTGTCAAGAATCCTACAAATTATACTTGTGGGGCAATTGCGGCTTCGATTGATGCGGATATTAGTTTTGAAGCTGTGGGAAATGAGGCGGAGGAAAGGAAAATCGGTCGCTTGCGGGTGCCGATGGATGCTAAGTTTACTATTAATGACGGACAGCATCGGCGCGCGGCTTTTGAGATGGCTTTGCAGGAAAATCCGCAGTTGGGATATGAGACGGTGGCGCTGATTTTGTTTCTCGATATTGGGTTGGAAAAATCGCAGCAGATGTTTGCTGATTTGAATAATTTTCAAGTTCCTTTGGAGTCGTCGCTAAGTCTACTTTACAACCACCGGGGCGATCGCGCTTTGGTTGTAAAATCGGTTGTTAAGCAGGTTGAGGTTTTCCGGTGTTTGACTGAGATGGAGAAAGGGAGTTTGAATGGGCGATCGCCCAAATTGTTTACGCTGAGTGCGATCGATCGTGCGATCGTGGCTTTGCTGTCTAATATTCACGGCAGCGAACAGGCAAAACCCTCTCGTTACCGCGCCACAAAACAGGAAAAAGAGGAAGAACTTACTCAGCAAATACAACTAGCGATTAGTTATTGGAATGCGGTTAGCAGTTTTATTCCTGATTGGCAACTAGTTCTGCACAAGCAAGTTGCGGCGGGGGAAATACGCCGGGATTCCGTACACTGTCAAGCTGTTGTACTGGAAAGTTTGGGGAAAGTGGGCGCCGCTTTGCTGTCCGTTTTTCCTGAGAGTTGGGAGGAACATTTGAGCCTTTTGCAGCAGGTTGATTGGTCGATTTCTAATCCTGATTGGGAGGGAGGAATTTGGTTGAAAGGGGGGATTTCGCGATCGAGGGCGAGTGTCAGTTGGATGACTGATTATTTGAACAAGCGGTTGGGCTTGGAAACCGCAGGCGCACCACAGGCGCGACGCCTGTGACACGCTAAAATCTGTGACTTTAATTAAAATAGCGTCGAAACGGTTCTGCAAGAATGCCCAAAATTTGGTCTAGCTGAGTAATGAAATATTCAGTCAAATCAATTTTTAACAACTGATTTTCTAGGATTAGGAATTTCCAGTTTGTACCAGTTGAAACTGCTCCATAAATCGCAGATTGTTCTTGCCCTTTGCGAGCATTAAATATCTGAGCAGCAGCCATCTGAGCCGCACACTGTCCCAATCCTATTCTAATATCGTTGTCTTTTGCTTCAACCAATGTCAAAACTGGAGCAGTCACCAAGGATTGATTGCTCGATGCGCTGAGGAGAAAGTCACAAGCACCTGTTAATCCTTTGCTCTCTTCTACGTTAAATGTGTTGCCGGAAAAGTAGCCAATTTTGTTGTTAAAAGTGCGCCGTATTTCTAGTAAAATGGGGGTAATGATTAATTCCGATCGAGCTTTTTCGGTGCTGATGCTTGAGGCTAAGTCTAAGGTTTCGTCTAGGGTTTGCTTGAGGCGTTCTGAAGGTGCGATCGGGGTGATTTGGCTGAATAAGTGGGGAATGTCTTCAACGGTTAGCTCCAGGGTTGAGACGGCTTGGTCGATCGTTTTGAAGTCGCTGTAGGACATATTTGATTTGGGGGGTGGGAGAGATAATTTTTTAACAGCAGATGCACGCGGACAGTGATATAATTATCTCCTGTCTAGGCTATAAAATTACTTTTTAGTCTGATGACACTGCTTAAATTGTCTAGTTTCTGCATTATGGTTTGGCCTTGTGGCGCTTAACCCTCTGTTGACAATAGTGTAAAATTTCAGGTCTGATTTTATTTAATCCTAGCGGGAGGAGAAAATGACTACAGGAGAAGAGTCCGAAAATAAAAATTTAGCATACTATTGCAATTGTTTTTCTCAGATTAAGGTAGGCAAGAATAAACAAGGAGGCGATGCTCTAAATCAGCCAATACTGCTACTGTCTGTAATTGATTTAATTACACAAGGCTTACTTAATGAGAACAATATTACTGTTTCCGATCAATTAATTAATACCTTCAAAAGATACTGGTCTGTATTGAGTTCTGACCGTTTTGATGAGATTGATTTTGCTATTCCGTTTTTTCATTTAAAAAACAAGAAACCTAAATTTTGGCACGTTGAATTTAGCGAACAATACACGGGAGGACGCCCTCAAACCATCAACTCTTTAAAAAGAGATGTTGAAAGAGCCAAAATAGATGATGAATTATTTGATTTATTGCGAGACTCTAATGCAAAAAAAGAATTAATAGATATACTGATATCTGCCTGGTTTTCCTCAAGCCAAAAACAGATAGAAGATGTTTTAACAATAAATCAGTCTCTCCAAGATTCTACCTGGAATGAATTAGAGAGTATTGAATCTAGTGATACAGATGCACAACCAAAGGTGTATTTACGAAAATCTTTGTTTAGAGAGGCTATTTTCCGTAAATCCGTCGTGCATTTGTATGATTACCGATGTGCTTTTTGTCGATTGAAAGTTACACGTTCGCTTAGTCAAAGTATTGTAGATGGCGCACATATCAAGCCATTCTCTGAGTTTTATGATAATAGACCAGATAATGGGCTCTCACTCTGTAAAAATCATCATTGGGCATTCGATCGCGGATGGTTTGCTGTTGACGATCGTTATCAAATTATAGTTGCTAGCGATCTACAAGAGGACTCACCATACCCTAGATTAATGACAGAGTTTCACGGAGAACAGATTCTTTTGCCAAGTTTAGAGCAATATTATCCGAGAAAAGATGCGCTTCAGTGGCATCGCAAAAATGTGTTTACTTTAAAATCAAAACGGAGTTCTAGAAAATGAATGATTTACAACAAATGTCACTATTTCCGCCCCGCAATATTGGCGATTTAATGGCAGACATAGAAATTTTAAAAAAGGAAATTCAAGAGCTTTATTGTCAAGATGAACTCCCACTTGTAATCGGTTGGAGTGGCGGCAAAGATAGTTCGGCAGTCCTACAGCTTGTATGGTATGCGATTGCAGAGTTGCCAATTGAGAAACGCCACAAAAAAATTCATGTTTTAACAAATGATACACTGGTAGAAAACCCTATAGTAGCTGCTGGAGTACATAATTCTCTAAAACGGATGAAAGTTGCAGCCCAAAAACAAGGAATGCCAATAGAAACTCATTTAACTTATCCAGCCGTTCAAGATACCTTTTGGGCGTGCTTAATAGGTAAAGGATACCCAGCACCTAGAAACCGATTTAGATGGTGTACGGAACGATTAAAAATACAACCAACTGGTTCTTTTATTCGTGAAATAATTAGGACTAGCGGCGAGGTAATTCTTGTTCTAGGTACTCGCAAGGCTGAAAGTGCTAAACGCGCCGCAAATATGGCTAAACATAGGGAGTGGCGGGTAAGCGAACGCCTTAATGCTAATCCCACTCGCCCTAACTCTTATATTTACCTTCCCATTGAAGACTGGCGAACAGATGAAGTGTGGCTTTACTTGATGCAGTGGGATAATCCGTGGGGAAATAACAATAAAGATTTGCTAACTATGTATCGAGGTGCGACAGCAGATAATGAATGTCCTCTAGTTGTTGATACTTCCACCCCTAGTTGTGGAAATTCTCGCTTTGGCTGCTGGGTTTGCACAATGGTAAGCCAAGATAAATCAATGGAGGCAATGATTCAAAACGATGAGGAAAAAGAATGGATGCAGCCTCTACTCGATATTCGCAACGAATTAGACATTCCAGACGATCACCCAAAAAGAGACTTCCGTCGCATCTACGGTAGAGTAGAACTGTTTGAACGCAACATGGGCGACGACACAACCTCCGTCGAACCCATCCCAGGGCCCTACACCAAATTCTGGCGAGAACACTGGCTGAGACGAGTCCTGGAAGCACAAACCCACGTCCGCAAAACCGCCCCCCTAGAAATGCGCGATATCACCTTAATTACCCCAGAAGAACTTAGCGAAATCCGCCGAATTTGGTTGGAAGAAAAGCACGAATTCGACGACAGTTTACCCCGAATTTACGAAGAAGTCACGGGCGAACCTTTTGAAGATTCCCGTCCCGCCGCTGAAAGAAAACTCTTAGGTAGCGATGAATGGACTGCGATCGAAGAGATTTGCAGTGAGGACAAAATGCACCTCGAATTGATGGCAAAACTCCTGGATACAGAACGCCAATACTACACGAAGCCCCGCCGTACAGGCATTTACGCCGATTTGGACAAATGCTTTGAAACCAGTTCGCGATCGAAGGAAGAAGCGATTGGCAACGCCCACTATCAACGCAATTTAAAAAAAGCGGTGGAAGATATTAAAGCAAATCCGACGGAAAACATTCAGCAATTCAAAGATGCGATCGCCCAAACCAACAGTTCCGCAAAAAACGATACGGTTGATATTGCCAAACTTAAAGAAGAACTCGAAAGCAACAGCAATCAAAGCAGACAGCTATCTTGGGCGGATATTAAATTTTCACCGCCTAATTCAGGAGAGGAAAAACCTAGCGATTAGCACGCCCTAGCCTGCGGTTAAACCCAAACTTGTTGACAGCCACTCCGTGCGATCGCATATAATGGTTTTTCAACTAACCGCAGCATTAACAAACCACCATCGTTTAAATTACACAATTTTTACGACCATGCTTGACCCTAATATTCCCCATCAGGATCTTACATACAGCATCATCGGTTGTGCAATGAGAGTACACCGGAGGACACAAAAAGGTTTAAGAGAAAAACATTACCAAAGAGCATTTGATGCAGAAATGCTGAAATCCAGTATTACAACAGAAATGGAATCTCCCCGACAAATTTATGACGGTCAAGTTTGGATGGGAATTCTCTATCTAGACCATTGGGTAAATGAATGTATTGTAGTAGAAGATAAAGCCGTAAATTATCCAATGACCGATAAAGACCAAGCTCAAATCATAGCTTACTTAGCATCGACAGGAGCGAAAGTAGGTTTATTTATCAACTTTGGTCGCAGTAAATTAGAATATCACCGCATTCTCCCACCAAAATCCGTACAAGGTTGGCAACAACACATTCAACCATACTTGTGGCGGCCGAAAACAAATGGCAGAGGTTGGACGAGAGGAAGTGCAGGAACCTATGAAGAAACAGATGACGAACTCCCATTACCTCCCAACATTCAGCCCCAAAACGAAGAGGAAGATTCAACCGATGTAATTGATTGGTAGCAAGGGAGGAGGGCGGTTAGCAGCGGATTTTGTAACGGATGTAACGGATGTAACGGATGATTAGTGGGAGATCACCAAATCTGCCACTAACCGCCCCCCCCACCAACCACCCATCCGCTAAATCCGCGACCAAATCTGCCACTAACCGCCGCCCAACCAACCACCCATCCGCTACAAAATCCGCGACCAAATCTGCCACTAACCGCCGCCCAACCAACCACCCATCCGCTACAAAATCCGCTGCTAACCGCCGCCCAACCAACCACCCATCCGCTAAATCCGCTACAAAATCCGCTGCTAACCGCCCCCCCACCAACCAACAACATCTACATCTACAATGCAATTCCTCGAACTCGTCCTCAAAAACTTCGGCCCATATTCCGGCACCCAAACCATCAATCTCCGCCCCGAAAAAGACGGAAATCCCTGCCCAGTTATCCTATTTGGCGGCATGAATGGTGGCGGCAAAACCACCCTCATGGACGCCATTCGCCTCGCCCTCTACGGTGGCCGCGCCCAATGTTCCACCAGAGGCAATTTAAGCTACAGCGACTTTCTCAATCAATGCGTCAACCGCCATACTCCCCCATTAGAAGATACCCGCGTCGAACTAACATTTGAACAAGTCCAAGATGACAAATTAGCTCAATTCAAAATAGTTAGATACTGGAAAAAATTAGATATCAAAGACAACTTAAGCATTCTCATTTATAGCGAGATTGTCAGCGATTGGTGGTCGGACAAAGCAATTACTAACACTTGGGACGAATACATCGAAACCCTTTTGCCTGTCGGAATATCCAACCTATTTTTGTTTGACGGCGAACAAGTAAAAGAACTCGCCGAACTCGAAACACCGCCAGAGTTTGTCGTCGGGGCGATTAAATCTCTTTTAGGTTTAGAATTAGCAGAACGCCTCGCCGTCGATTTAGAAATATTAGCCGGCCGCAAGCGAAAAGAAATTGCTGGCAAAAAAGACTTGGCTGCTTTAGAGAAAATCGAACAAACTTTTCAGAAAATTTCTGATGAAATAGAGTTAGCTAAGCAAGAACAAGCCAGCTTTAAAAACGAATTAGATAAAGCTCAAAAAAATCAGCAACAAGCATCAGACAAATTTATCTCTGAAGGCGGGAAAATTGCCGCCGATCGCAGTCAGCTAGACAGACAGCTAAACGACTACAGAAATCAGGCAGAAAAAAACCGTCAAGCCATGATGGAAGTAGCCTCAAATACGCTCCCACTAGCCCTAATTTCGCCCTTGCTAACTGAAGCTAAAATTCAAGCAGAAACAGAAGCCAGCCAGCAGCAAGCAAAGATTGCCCAAAATGTTATCAAACAAAGCAGCTATCGCCTTCTCAACTATATCGCGGAAATCTCATTAAACCCCCAACAACTCGATAAAATTCAAGACTTCATCCGCCAAGAAAACCAAGAACTCGAACAGCAAGTGGGAACAGACATTCCGCCCTGGATGAACGCCGACAACAACAGCATCCAGCAACTAGAAAACCTCCTTAGCTACCAAATCAAAGCCCAGCAAATTCTAGCCCGCAACCAAATAGAAGAAATCAAAAGCATCGAAGCAGAAATCGACTTTACAGACAGACAACTCGCAGCCGCAGCTTCCCCCGAAGCCTACGAAAAACTAGAAGAAGAAGTCAGAAAAGCCCAAAAAGCAGTCGCTATCGCATCCGCAGCCTGCGAATCAGCCAACCGCCGCGTCGATGAATTAGAGAGAGAATTAGCCAGAAACCAAAAAGAACTAGAAAACTACAGCAGCGAATACATCACGATCAGAAACAGCCAACACGTCATCGCTTCGATCGCCAAAGCCCAAGCTACCCTCAAACTATTTAAAGAAAAACTCACCCTCAAAAAACTCAACAAACTCGAAATAGAAATTACCGACTGTTTTCGCTACCTCTTGCACAAAACCGACTTGGTGCACAGAGTTGCGATCGACACTCAAACATTTAGCCTCTCCATTTACGATCCAGAAGGCAAACCGGTACCCAAACACCGACTTTCTGCCGGGGAAAAACAGTTGCTAGCGATCGCCTTTTTGTGGGGATTGGCTAGAGTATCCGGGAGACAATTGCCAGTGGCGATCGACACTCCCTTGGGCCGCCTCGACTCCTCCCACAGAAACAACCTAGTGGAACGCTATTTCCCCTCGGCCAGCCACCAAGTCATCCTGCTTTCTACCGACACGGAAATTAGCAAAGTAGAATATGATAAGCTGCAAGAATTGGAGGCGATCGCCCACAGCTACCTCCTCAAATACGACTCCGCCAAACACCAAACCACCGTCGAAAAAGGTTACTTCTGGGAATAAAAACTCGCCCTAAAAAATAGCCGCAACCCCTTGACTTTGCCCGGGAGTTGCGGTAGTATATATAGCATAATGGGATGGTGGCGAAAATTTTATTTTTGCCACCATCCCATTATTAAGGATAAATCCTACTAAAATAAGAATACCAAAAAAAAACGATTTAATCAAGTCGCGTCGTGTAAAAAAATGTTAATTATTTCCAGTTATCTAGAGGCTTGGCTTCCCCAATATTAACACTTTTTACAATATACCAAACAATCTCAAACTCATGGAACCACCAGTCGATCGCATCCGCCTCTCCCAAACCGGCAAAGACCAACTATCAAAACTGAAACGATCGACCAAAATCGATCAGTGGAATATTCTATGCAGGTGGGGATTTTGCCGATCGCTCGCCGAGCCCAGCATCCCATCCCCAGTGCCAATTCCCAGCGACAGCAACGTCGAATTAAGCTGGGATGTCTTCGGCGGCGACATGGCTGATATCTTGATAATGGCCCTCAAGCAGCGCTGTCACCAAGATAATTTGGGCACGGAAAAGGAAACTCTAGCTAAACAATTTCGCCTACACTTGCATCGAGGGATTGGTTATTTAGCCGGCGATCCGAATCTTAAGAAAATAGAAGATTTAGTGGCGATCGCTCTTTCGCCTGAAAAATTAAGAAGTTAAACGAACCGCGAAGACGCAAAGGACGCGAAGGAAGAAGGGAAAAGAAGGGATGAGTTCACAATTTACTTCAGTAAAAGTGGGAAAAAATGACCTACTGGCCCTTGACCTTCCCCAATATCCAAAGCATATTTGAGAGCAGTAGTCACATAATCCTTAGCCAATGTCACCGCCGTAAACAAATCTTTACCCAAAGCCAAATTAGCAGCGATCGCAGCACTCAAAGTACAACCAGTCCCGTGAGTATTCCCAGTATCAACATTTTCAGTCTTCAACACGTCCAACCGCGTACCATCAAACCAAACATCAATCCCCCGCAAATCCCCCTTCATCCCGCCGCCCTTGACCAAAACAGCTTTCGCACCCAAACGATAAATCTGCTGCGCCGCCGATCGCATATCATCCACAGAATCAATCTGCAAACCGCTCAAAATCTGAGCCTCAAACCGATTCGGAGTCACGACAGCAGCCATTGGAATCAAAACATCCTGCAAAAATGCGATCGCCCCATCGTCAATCAGTCGATCGCCCGATCGTGAAACCATCACCGGATCGACAACCAAATTCCCTATTCCCAAAGCTTCCACCTGCGAAGCCACCACCGCCATAATCTCCCGATTCAGCAGCATCCCAGTCTTCACAGCATCCACCCCAATATCCCCAACCACCGCCTCAATTTGAGCCGCCACAGCCTCCGCAGGCATTGCATCCACCCGCATCACCCCCAAAGTATTTTGAGCCGTCACGCAAGTCAGAGCACTCGTACCGTGCACGCAGTGAAACGCAAAAGTCCGCAAATCCGCCTGAATCCCAGCCCCACCGCCACTATCAGATCCAGCCACAGTCAAACCCACAGGAATCTTAGATTTAATCATCTTCTTCCACCCCAGATAAACGCCAACTTGAACCAGACAAATCCCAATCATATCTGTGGCACGGGCGTCCCGCCTGTGCTTCCCGTGGCACGGGCGTCCCGCCTGTGCTTCCCGTGGCACGGGCGTCCCGCCTGTGCTTCCCCGTGGCACGGGCGTCCCGCCTGTGCTTCCGAAGGGGTTAAATTCCCCAAACAAAATTAGCTATGATTAAACCAATTGTAAAGAATTATTGCAAACTATGAAACTCACCCGCATCGACCTCAACTCCTGGATTTTCCACATCGCCGGCCAAACCATCCTCGTCGATCCGTGGCTAATCGATCCCCTGGTATTTTACGGTCAACCCTGGCTGTTCACCGCCTACCACAACACCCCCGTCGCCTTTACGCCCGACACCTTACCGCCGATCGACCTTATCCTAATTTCCCAAGGCTTAGACGACCACTGTCACAGACCAACACTCGAAAAACTAGATCGCACCATTCCCGCGATCGCCTCCCCCACCGCCGCCAAAGTCCTCAGCAGTTTGGGATACACCAATATCACATCTTTAGCCAATTGGCAAGAGTTTAAATTTAAAGAATTATTACAAATAATCGCCGTACCCGGAGCCGAAATTCAGCCCGGACAAGAAGAAAACGGCTATTTGTTAAAAGATTTAAGCAGCGGCGAGACACTTTATTACGAACCGCACTTACCGCCCTTAGAAAAAGTCAAACAGAAAATAGACACGGTAGACGTAGCCATCGCCCCCGTCATCGGTCAAATCTTCCCATTCCTCGGACAAGTCATCATGGGGCCCAAAGAAGCCCTCAAACTCGCCGAAACTCTCAAACCGAAGTTTTTCTTACCTACAACTGCAGGAGATATCCGAGCCACCGGTATTTTACCAATGTTAGCGCGATCGCTCGGCAGCCTCCCCGAATTTCGCGATTTACTAGCAAAATCGGGACTCTCCACCCAACTCCTCGAACCCGAACCAGGCCAAACCCTAGAAATTTTAGATTTTAGATTTTAGATTTTAGATTTTTTTGATTGGAGATTTTTGATTAATTCCAAATCCACAATCTCAATAGATTGTAGATTTTAGATTTTTTTGATTGGAGATTTTAGACTTATTCCAAATCCCCAATCCACAATCCCAAATCTAAAATCTAAAATCTACAATTATCTAGGTGGGCGACGGTTACGCAAAAACTCAGGAATATCTAATCCCAAATCTTGCGGTTTAATTTTCGGATCAGGCGCCTGTTGAGCAGGAGTCACCGGCACAGTTGCAGCCCGCCAAGGAGCATTCACATTTTGAGTGCGCCCCGCAGGAGAAGGTGGAACTTCTCCCGAAAAACCAGTAGCGATCACAGTAATCTTAATTTCGCCCTGAAGCCGCTCGTCAATCACCGCTCCAAAAATAATATTCGCATTCGGATCGACAACCTCGTAAATCGTCTCAGCCGCGGCATTCACCTCGTGCAGAGTCATGTCAGTACCGCCAGTGATGTTAAACACCACACCTCTAGCGCCCTCAATAGACGAAGCTTCCAGCAGCGGGGAAGAAATAGCCTGCATCGCAGCCTCCCGAGCCCGCGACTTGCCAGATCCTACGCCGATGCCCATCAACGCCGAACCCGCATCTGCCATTACAGCCCGCACGTCAGCAAAGTCAACGTTCACCAAACCAGGAATCGTAATAATGTCAGAAATACCCTGAACCCCTTGGCGCAAGATATCGTCAGCAACTCGAAAAGCTTCTTGCACCGGCATTTGTTCCGAAATCACCGATAGCAGCTTGTCGTTAGGAATCACGATCAGCGTATCCACCCGGGTTTGCAAAGCTGCAATCCCTTCCTCGGCTTGGCTGGTGCGCCGCCGTCCCTCAAACGTAAAAGGCCGCGTTACTATGCCCACAGTCAACGCGCCCATTTCTTTGGCTACTTCAGCGACAATCGGAGCCGCACCCGTGCCAGTACCGCCGCCCATGCCGGCTGTGATAAACACCAAATCCGCGTGATTCAAAGCATTAGCAACTTCGTCGCGAGATTCTTCGGCTGCTTTTTGTCCGATCGCCGGATTGCCTCCAGCACCCAAGCCGCGCGTCAACTTTTGTCCGACTTGCAAGCGTTTGGGAGCATTTGACAGCACCAGGGCTTGGGAATCCGTATTCACGCACCAAAACTCGACCCCAGAAATCTCGCTAGCAATCATCCGGTTAACGGCGTTGCCGCCACCCCCGCCGACACCAATTACTTTGATTCTCGCGGCACTGCTGGGCATTATGTCTTTGGGATTCACCATAGGATCGATATCAATACTATCTACATTTACATAACCAGACTTGCGTCTAAACGGATTGGCAGAATCGAGAGCCACCGGAAAATTTTTTACTTCTTCCGAAGGGGGACTGTCTTGATCAGACCCCTGTCTATTATTAAGCTTCATTAGAGTCGGGGATAGTAGATTACAGCTTTTTAACTTAACTAAACGCCAATTCACATCAACTATAGGCTAAAGTTGCCGAAAAACTAACACAGATCGAGGCTGAATGTTAGGAATCTCGGATTTTGTCGGTGTCGATCGCCCGTACCTCGCCCCTGCCCCGTTCAGGCGCTCGTGCCTTCGGCATTTGTAGGGCTTTGCAGAACAACAAAACATCAACACTAGCCGGAGACGCTTCTTTAGGGGAAAAAAAGCAGGATTTTTTTCCCTAAAGGAGCCCTATCAAACAATTGTCCCTATGTCAAGCCCTGCGTATCTATCCAGAGCGGTAAAAATTCTGCCGGATGACGGATACTTCTACCTTTTCTTGACAGAGGATCAATTCTGACCGCGAGTTGGTGGGGGACTTGCACTCTCCAAACTAGGGGGGGGTTCTGGCAAGTGGACGATCGGCGAAGCAGGATTTTTCAAGTCAATGTAGGCTATTTTGCTTGAATCTAGCTGTTTTGGCAATTGTCGCATTCGGTCTAAAACCTTAAGTTGCTCCGCAGTCTTGGAACTGTACGGCCCTAAGTGTACGGTACCGATCTCTGTTTTCAAGATCAAGTTATTCGGGTTTTGCCAATTAATCTCAAACACTTTCACCGTTAAGCCGCTGAGTCCTTGGTAAAACTTCGGCCAAGAGGCGCGATACTGTTCCAAAGGCCCGATGACTTTTAAAGTGGGCAAAGAACGCTGAGGCTGCGTTCCCGGAATGCTGCCGGGCCCGATCGAATTATTCTGCGATCGTACAGCAGTATAACTATCCGACGGCATCCAACCTCCGCGAGCGTCCAGCCACCCCACTTTTTCCTTGTCACTGTTCGATCTCAACACCGCCGTCGGCTGCGCCACGGCCACCGGCAGGCGTTCTGCCACTTCTATAGTCAAACTCGGCGGCAACAAGTTACGAGTCACCTTCGCTTTAGCGATGGGCCCCGTTGACTCCAGCTTTTCGGCCAGGGCCTGCGGTTGAATCCCCCACAGCGACTGCGGGTAAGACAGCGGCACCAAAGACCGCACCGCCTTATCCGACAGCCACTGATTGCCCTCCACCTTCACTTGTTCCGATCGGGCAATTAACCAAGCCGGCTGAGCAATCCACCACAGTAAACCTCCAGCCATTGCACTTGCTGCCAGCATTTGCCACACAACAGCCGCCAATCGAGCGCGCCTCTGCTGCCGCAACTTTTGGCGCCTGCGCCCTAACTCTGTTTGAGAAACCGCTCCAAAACTAGCCATCTACGTCTTGACAATATAGTAATTAAGGATTAGCACAAATTCAAAACTGTTTAATCTCTCTCTTGAACCCTGTTTTCCCCTACCATTTAACCAGATCCCCACAAATTTACCCTGACTCCTGCCAAGATCAGTAATATCACTGAGCCCGCTAGGTAATTCAAAAGTTTTAATTAAGAATTTCCAATTCCAGCGCCGGGAAAACCCCTTACCAGCTCCAGGTTGTTTGGGTATTTAGGGCATTACCCCACAGTGCAAAAGGTTACAAATCAAACTAAACTCAGGCAAAGAAAGTTTAGACTTTCGATTAACTTTTTTAACTTTTAGTCGGCTTCTATTGTGATCGCACTCGAATTAGACAGATTCTATAAAGCCTGCAACCCGAGCAAGACCCTTGTTGCGGGAGACCCAGGAGATTATCAATACTACATTGATTTTGGTTCCGTGCGTGGCGGCAAAATCATTGAATCTTTACAGCGAACCATTACCCGCATCTCCCCCAACGAGCCAACCTGTCAGCTATTTACAGGACATATCGGCTGTGGCAAATCTACCGAATTGTTTCGGCTGAAAGCTGAGTTAGAGCAAGAGGGTTTTTGCGTCGTCTACTTCGAGTCTTCCCAAGACTTAGACATGGGAGATGTAGACATCAGCGATATTTTGCTGAGCATTGCGCGCCAAGTCAGCGAAACTATGGAATCGGCTAAAATCAAACTCAGACCGAGCTATTTTACAAATCTGTTTGCAGAAGTAGCAGAATTTTTGCAGACTCCCATAGATTTGTCAGCGGAAGCCGAGTTATCTGTAGGCATTGCTAGAGTTACTGCTAAAACTAAAGACTCTCCCAAACTGCGATCGCAACTCAGGCAATATCTCGAACCCCGCACCAACAGCATTTTGCAGTCGATCAACGAAGAACTTCTCAACAAAGCTAACGCCGAACTTAAGCACCAAGGCAAAAAAGGGCTCGCAGTCATTGTTGACAACCTTGATCGCCTCGACGCCTCCCTCAAACCCAGCGGACGCACCCAGCCAGAATACTTGTTTTTAGACCGCGGCGAACAGTTGAAAAAACTTAATTGCCATGTTGTCTACACGATTCCCTTGACTTTGATTTTTTCCAACGACTTCGGCCGCCTCGCTAGTCGATTTGGAGTCAAGCCCAAGGTGATGCCGATGGTACCGGTGCAAATGCGATCGGGCGAAGACCACATTGAAGGAATGGCACTGCTGCGGCAGCTAGTATTAGCTAGAGCTTTCCCGAAAGTTGCTCCCCATCAACGCCTTGATTTGATTTCCCAGGTGTTTGACTCTCCCGAAACTTTAGATCGGCTGTGTCGGATTAGTGGCGGTCACGTTCGCAATTTACTGATGCTTTTGTATAGCTGTTTGCAGCACGAAGACCCTCCCTTCTCTCGCGAATGCCTCGAAAGCGTCATTCAAGAATATCGCGATGACCTTTTGGGAGCCATCAATGACCTGGAATGGGAATTGCTGTTTCAAGTCGTCAACCGACAAAGTGTAACCGGCGAAGAAGAGTCTCAAATCTTGTTGCGAAGTATGTTTGTCTTTGAATACCGCGATCAAGAAGGTCGTTGGTTTGGGATTAATCCAGCCCTAGCAGAAACCCGAAAATATAAGGAGTGGCTGCAGCGCACTGAAGCAAAATAGTTGGGATTTTTGAGATAGCTTCGTGACTCTAAGAACCCTTAACCACGAGGGACTTAGAAAGTATTTAACTGAAAATTCATCGCTCACAACTCCGAAATCTTACAATCCAATACAGAAATCAGTCAGCGGTTTTTGCCACTGGCTGATTTCTGGTGAATGCTGGCTATAGGCGGTGAATGTTATTGTCGTGTAAAACTTTGCCACCACTAAGGACTTTGCCCACTCTCAACTCTCATATCTGCAATGTCAGACCCCCTATGTCTGTTTTTATCTGTTGCTCTTAATTTCAACTAATCCCATCCCGGACGACAGTTTTTTTTTGCGGTTGTGTTAAATGCCTGCTACAGATATATCAGAGTTGTTTACTAATAGCTAGTCGTCGGTATGATCATGAACTTAGCGGTTGGCTATTTATGATCGGTAGTTTTTTATATATAGCTGAATTGAAAAATCTAAGATGACCTTAAATTTTTATTGGGAAGTCTAGCATTCTCTGAGATTGAGAGGTATGATATCTTTACATTGGCTATAATAACTATGTAAGTATTGATAGGACAAGTACGAAAAACTACGTATTTATACAGAGATAAAGCGTCAGACAGAGACGGCTATGTCTAAGTAGATACGCTTTCAGTCACGATTGGCGAGCGTTAGGTAATTGATTAATGCAAAAGAGGTGCACGCATGACCGATCTAATTAAGGTACAAGAAACTGCCAACTACAACGAGCGCTCGCTCAAAACTCTGGTCAGGTCAATCACAATGTCTCAACACCAATTCTCGCTAATTTTGGTGCGCTGCAACTACGAGCAGTTGCGGCAGCAAATAGCGCAGCGGCTGCGAGAAGTGTCCCCAGTTCCAATTCAAGATATCGTCCTGCCAGCTTCAGTCAAAACCCTTTACACTACTCTGCAGGCAAGCACTTTCCAGGAGGGGTACTCGCCTGTCGGTGCCGCCTCGGCTTTGATGGTATTCGGTTTAGAAACAGTAGTAGCGATCGACGAACTGATGGCCTCTACCAATCAAGTGCGAGACGAATTTCGCAAGAATTTTTCCTGCCCAGTGATTTTGTGGGTAACAGATGACATCGTGACCAAAATGATTCGTCTGGCCCCGGATTTCAAAAGTTGGGCCGCCGCCACAATTAAATTTGAAATGGGCGTTGACGAATTAATTAATTTCCTCGCTAGGCGGGCCGATACTATATTTAAAATAGGCGAACTCAATCAAGAACTCGCTAGCAGCAACTTCAGCACCATCGCTAATGGTGAGACCTGCGAAACCCCGTGCGAAAAACGCGACCTAGAGCGCGAAATCAGCCCTGGAGAACGCTTTCTAACTGTTAACTCAGGGCCCCAAAACCGACGACTATCAGATGTCCACTCCTATTCGCCCTTGAGTCCGGGCAATACCTTCGATTTGGCGATCGGCTCTTTGCCACGCCGAGAACTAGAATTAGCTTTAAGAGATTTACAAAATCGCGGTCAAGAATTAGAACCCGCCCTCAAAGCCAGCCTGCAATTCGTTCTCGGTCGAGATTACTATGTCAGCGACCAAACCGAAACAGCCTTAATTCACTACCAAGAAAGCTTAATATTTTGGCAGCAGAAAACGGGCAACTGGGAACTGGCAAACTTGGAACATTCCGAAAACCCAGAAACCTTCTCCTCCTTGTCGAATCCTGTCCCCAAAATTTTATTTTTAGAGAGAGAAGGCATAGTGCTGTTTCACATAGCCCTGTGTCACCGCTTGCAAGCAGCCAGAAACCCGGTAGCCAACCGCCAACACTGGGAACAAGCTTGGATTAGCCTGGAACAATCTAGAAACGCTTTCTCCCTTGCCTCACGCCCGGAATTGGTAGCTGAGGTGACAGCACACCTGGGACAAGTGCTGCAGCGCTTGAAAGCTTGGGGAGAGTTGCAAGCATTAGCTGAAAATTCTTTGCAGTTGCACTTCACTTACGGTACTCCCAGCCAACTAGCTCAAGATTACGGCTTTTTGGCTGAAGTTGCCCTGCAACAGTCGAGGTGGAGTCAAGCCCGCCAGCTAGCCGAGTTGGCTTTGGCGATTTTGGATCAAACGCCTAATGATTTGAGATTGCTGATTGAAGATTTGAGATTGGGGTTTGAAGGAAATTACCCAGAATTTGTAGGTACTAACGAGTCAAGTAACGATCCCAAATCTAAAATCCAACATCCCAAATCCGACAGGAGTTCGTATCTTTTACTTTTAGCCCGAAGTTTGCGACAGCTAGGGCAGTGGGAAGCAGCGGTTCATTCTTTGGAGTTGGCTCAATCTCAAAGCGAGCCGAAGTACGACCCCCGACTTTACATCGATATTTTGACGGAATTGCAAGCGGTTTATTTCGAGCAGGGAGAGTATCTTAAAGCATTTCGGATTAAAAAAACCCAGCGTTCGATCGAATATCAATACGGATTTAGGGCTTTTATCGGAGCCAGCCAATTGCAGCAGCAGCGACAAGCCGTCAATCCTTCGGGCCCCTCAGCTCAAAATCAAGCCGCCATCGCAGCGTCCATGACAGCTTACTCGCGCCAAACAGACATCAATAACTTGCTAGAAAGAATTAGCAGGGACGACCATAAATTAACTATTATTCACGGGCCCAGCGGTGTCGGGAAAAGTTCTCTAGTCAATGCCGGCTTAGTACCAGCTTTGAAAAATATTACTCCGGGCGCGCGCGATACATTGCCCGTAGTAGTCAAAGTTTACACCGACTGGTTGGTGGAGTTAGAAAATGCTTTGAACGGCGCGCTGTACGACAAACAAGCCGAAGAGGAAAGGAAATTAATCTCCAAAGGAGTACAGGGAATTCACAAAAAAAGTTGCTCGGTTATCCCCGCTCGCAGCTCGGAAATCTCCTCTTTTATTATAGAGCAGTTGCGCGAAAATGCCACAAATAATTTGTTGACTGTGCTGATTTTCGATCAATTTGAAGAGTTTTTCTTTGTTTCGACTTCGGTGGCACAAAGACAACTTTTTTATAACTTTTTGCGCTTGTTTTTGAACCTGCCTTACGTCAAGATAATTCTGTGCTTGCGCGAAGATTATTTACACTACTTACTGGATTGCGATCGCTTCCCAAATCTTGACGCTATTAACAATAATATTCTCGACAAAAGCATCCGCTACCAACTGCGGAGTTTTTCTATCAAAGACGCGCGGGCTGTCATCGGACACTTAACAGAACGGGCGGAATTTTATTTAGAGCCGGCACTGATCGATGCCTTCGTAGAAGATTTAGCAGACGAACTGCAAGAAGTGCGACCAATCGAATTGCAGGTAGTGGGAGCGCAACTGCAAGAAGAAGGTATTACCAGTCTAGCACAATACCAGCAATTGGGGGACAATCCCAAAGCGGAATTAGTGAAAAGATCGCTCGAAGGAGTCATCTCTGACTGCGGTCTGGTTAACGAAGATGCAGCGTGGAAAATCTTGTTTTCCCTGACAGATGAAAGAGGCGTTCGCCTGATAAAAACAAAACACGAACTCTCGTTAGTGACAGGCCAACAGCCAGCAGATGCGGGCGAAAAAGAATTATTGGCGATCGGCAGAAACCGAATTTCCCTACAGCGACAGTTCGCAAAAGACCCAGAAAGCCGACAAAAGAAAACCGACAACCTCGACTTAATTTTAGACATTTTAGTCGGTCACGGTTTGCTATTTCTGCTGCGGGAAGCCCCAGAAGACCGCTATCAATTGGTACACGACTATTTAGTGCGACCGATCCGCCAAAGATTCGGCTTAGAAGCCAGACTACACAAAGCAGAAGCGGACAAAAAAATGAGTCAAGCACAGCTCTACCGAGCCAATACTTTTCTCAAGCAACTGCTGGGATTAGCAGTGATCGGCGTCATGCTGCTAACCAGTTCCACCATCGCCGCCGTAAATTTTTGGTGGCGGGCTGTGGGTCAAAAACAGCTAGCTGTCGCTCAAACTCAGCGAGCCGAAATCAGTACCCTGACTGCAGCTTCGGAAGCACTTTATTTCTCAAACAACAAATTTGACGCCATGATGGAAAGTTTGAGAGCTGGTAAAAAGTGGAAACAGATCGAACACTCCCAACAAATGTACACTCTCAAAGACACCGAAATTCTGATTTCTGCTGCCCTCCAGCAGGCAGTTTATGGAGTCAAAGAACGCAACCGCTTGGAAGGACACGGCGATGTAGTTTGGGGTCTTAGCTTCAGTCCAGACGGCGAAACAATAGCTTCTTCCAGTGTAGATAAAACCGTCAAACTTTGGCAGCGCGACGGCAGTTTGTTGGCAACTTTCAAGGGTCACACTAACAGCGTCTCCTCTGTCGCGTTCAGTCCCGCCAACAAAATCATAGCCTCGGCAAGTTTAGATAAAACTGTCAAAATTTGGCAAACAGATGGCAGTTTGCTGGCAACTTTCAACGGGCATACTAATAGTGTTACCAGCGTTGCTTTTAGCCCTGACGGTCAAACGATCGCCAGTGGATCTACAGACAAAACTATCAAACTTTGGAAAACCGACGGCACGCTGCTGCGAACGATCGAACAATTTGCTCCCGTAAATTGGCTCAGCTTCAGCCGCGACGGCCAAATAGTCGCTGTGGCGAGCGATGACGGTACTGTGAAACTGTGGAGTTCTGACGGCCGGTTAATCGCTAATTTATGGCATAGCGAAAACAGACAACCCTCGAAAATTTACACCGTCAGTTTCTCCCCCGATGGTGAAACGATCGCCAGTGCGGGTGAAGACAAAACGGTGAAAATCTGGAGCATCGCTGCACTAAAACACCCAGCAACAGAAAATTCAACACAAGCAAATAAGGGCGAACTGCTAACAACTTTGCGGGGACACAGCAAATGGGTATTTGGTGTCAGTTTCTCCCCCGACGGTCAAACACTTGCTTCTGGAAGTGCAGACGGGACTGTCAAACTCTGGAGTCTTGCTGGTGTTGGCGACAAACGCCCAACCGATGCTAGCAACATTAAACCAGAAAGTCGCTTACTGAGAACTTTTGAGGGACACGCCGATCGAGTTACTCAGGTGAGTTTTAGCCCGGAAGGCAAAACCTTGGCTTCGGCAAGTTTTGACAAAACTGTCAGGCTGTGGCGGCTCGATGACGTGCCGCTCAAAACCCTCGACGGACACCAAAACCGGGTGCAAAGCGTTACTTTCAGCCCCGACGGCCAAAGGCTGGCTTCTGCTTCTACGGACAAAACTATCAAACTCTGGAGCCGCACGGGGGTTTTGCTGGAAACCTTGGAAGGACACACTCAGAGAGTCGCCAGCGTCAGTTTCAGCCCCGACGGCCAGCTACTTGCTTCTGGGAGTTACGACAAAACGGTGAAAGTCTGGAGTCTGAAAGAGGAGGGGATGAGTAATATTCTTCCTTGTCCTTCGGCTCCGCTGTTTCCGTGTTCGCCTTCTGTGCTGTTCACTCTCGACGGCCACGCCGACAGCGTGATGAGCGTGAGTTTTAGCCCCGACAGCGAAGTTCTGGCTTCGGCGAGCAAGGATAAGACTGTGAAACTCTGGACTAGAAACGGCAGGCTGATTAAGACTTTGACGGGACACACAGGCTGGGTGACTGGGGTGACTTTCAGTCCCGACGGCTCGATGCTGGCTTCTGCAAGTGATGATGGTACTCTCAAACTCTGGAATCGGGATGGTCGTTTGCTAAGAACTTTTGAAGGAGCTCACAACAGTTTTGTGTTGGGGGTTGCTTTTAGCCCTGATGGCAAAATGCTGGCTTCGGCTGGTTACGACAATTCGGTGAAATTGTGGAAGGTAGACGGGACTTTGGTGGCGACGCTGCTGAAGGGTTCTAGCGACAGCGTGACTAGCGTGGGTTTTAGCCCGGATGGTTTGTTGGTTGCTTCGGGCAGTTATGACCATAAGGTGAAGCTGTGGAGTCGCAGCGGGACTTTGCTGAAAACTTTGACGGGTCACAAGGATAGTGTGATGAGTGTGAGTTTTAGCCCGGATGGGAAGGTTCTGGCTTCTGCGGGCCGGGATAATCGGGTGATTTTGTGGAATTTGGATCTTGACGATTTGCTGGTGAGGGGCTGTGACTGGGTGGGAGATTATCTGAGAACTAATCCTAATGTGAGTGATCGCGATCGGCGTCTCTGTGAGGGGGTTGGGGCAAAATCTCAATTTTAGTCATTTGACTGTTGACGGTTGACTGTTGACGGTTGACTGTTCAAAACTTTCCTTGCTTGAACTCTTCCCCTTGCTCTCGGCTTCCTGTAAAGTAAATAATTGTAAAGAAATATGAGTTTTCTCTTATCCTCTGGTTAAGACCGCCAGCTAGCATTCACAATTAAGACCCGGATTATAAGTTCCTATGTCACAGCTTTTCCCGCGAAAATTTCTAGCCTCTGTTGCCGCATTTTTTCTGGCTTTGTCTGTGTGGACGATCGCACCTGCGGCCCACGCTTTCAATAATCCCGATTTGTTGCCTTCAACTCAGACGCCGATCATTGACTTAGCTAAAGCCCTTACGGATATTGAAGAACAAAATTTGGCAAAAAATTTAAAGGCATTTGAAGCCGAAACCGGCTGGAAACTGCGAGTGCTGACTCAGTACGATCGCACGCCCGGTTTGGCTGTCAAAAGTTATTGGGGGCTAGATAACAAGAGTGTGTTGCTAGTTGCTGACCCCCGAGGAGGCAATTTGCTCAATTTTAATGTGGGCGACTCGCTGTATCCGCTGCTGCCACGCACTTTTTGGGTGGAACTGCAAACCCGCTACGGTAATCAATTTTTTGTGCGGGACAATGGGGAAGATCGAGCGATTATTGAATCTTTGGAGTCGATAGAAGGCTGTTTGCGTCAGGGCGGATGCCGCGTGGTTCCCGGTTTGCCCAGGGAACAGTGGATTCTGACGTTAATTACGTCGGTGGTTGGCGGCGTCATCTGCGGGTTTGCGGCTCAGCCTCGGAAGCCGGGACAGGTTGTGGCTTGGCAGTGGGCGCTGATTTTTTCGCCGCTGTGGGGCATTCTGTTTTTCGCTTTCGGACTGGGGCCGGTGGTGACTCGGACTTCTGACTGGTTGCCTGTGGTTCGGAATGTGGCCGGTTTTGCGATCGGAGCTTTGGTGGCATTCCTGACTCCGGTGTTGGGCAAATCTTCTTCGTCGTCGGAAACTTAGTTGTCATATCAATTCCGGTTGCACTCATACATGATTGTTGACTGTTGACTGTTGACTGTTGACTGTTGACTGTTGACTGTTGACCCTTCGACTTCGCGAGCGGGCATCGCTGTTGACTGTAGAAGGAGGGATCGAAAAACTGAATGGTTGAGTGTTAACTGTTGACTCGATTTTATTATTCCGATGCAACCGGAAACGATATCAGTTGGCAGTTGGCAGGAAAGCAGATTTTACTCAACAGTCAACGAATGACTAAAAGCTGGTAAGCTGATACCTGACAACTCACAGGCGACAGCTATCCAACAAATGGAATGGCACGTAAGCGATGCCCAGAGTCTGGGATTAATCGATAACGAAATTGGCGACCACGGTTTTTCAGCGGCGGAGTACGAAATAGTCCGCCGCGTGATTTATGCGACTGCTGATTTTGAGTACAAGTCTTTAATTAGTTTTTCCGATCAGGCTTTGCAGGCTGGGGCGGCAGCTTTGGCTGCTCGGACTACGATCGTGGTAGATGTGCCGATGGTGCAGGTGGGCATTACGCCCCTAATCCAAAGTACCTTTGCGAATCCGGTTTACTGTTCGATGGAGGCTTTGACGCGCCCTCAAAAGGAAAGGACGCGGGCGGCTTGGGGGATTGAAACTTTGGCAAAACGCTATCCTGAAGGGATTTTTGTTGTGGGCCAGGCTCAAACTGCTTTGTCGGCGATCGTAGATTTGATTGAATCTGAGGAAATTCGGCCGGCTTTGGTAATTGGGACTCCTTCTGGGTTTGTGGGGGTTGACGTGGCTAAGTCGCGGCTGCACGATTCGATGATTCCTCACATTCGGATTGAGGGCCGCAAGGGCTCTGCGGTGGTGGCTGTGGCTATTGTTAACGGTTTGGTGGATTTGGCTTGGCAGGCTTATGGCCAAGAGGGGAACAGTTGATGCGGTTTGTTATAGCAGTTGACAGTTGACAGTTGACAGTTGACAGTTGCATAACGGGAATCAAATCATTGATGCAGTACGGCTATCGGCTCTATTCATGAAGTTATTTATGTCCTCACCGATGTGGCGGTTGCTATACATGAATCGGGGCGGGCATTTTTGGCACGGCCCCTACAGGAATTGGTTTTTTTGTAATTTATAGTGCGATCGGCAATTGCAGCAGATTTGCGTTTTAAGCAGGGTGGATTAATTGTCGAGAGGCGAAATCAAGGCTATGAAGGCTATTGACCAACTTTATGCGAGGCATTTAACAGGTTTATCTTGACCAGATAAATCAAAAAGCAACTCACTCAAATCTTCTATTTGATTAGCCATTAATCTTAAAGCTTCAGGAAAAGTATGAGTACCTTTCATTCGAGCCAATGACACTAAAAATTGCCTGACCATTGCCCAATTAGCAGGTGCATTGCCACCGCGACGAATATCGTTATCCTCGTTTAACGTCACATCTTTAACCCAATGCAGTCGATTCTCAATTAACCAGTGCCACGAATAGCCTCGGCAAATTGACTCGCAGACCAATCCCGACTACTTAAATAATAGTGTACTTCATCGAAATTAATCAGGTGACGACGACTTTTTTTTCCCTCCCATCTGGTTCCAGATCTCCTGACCACAATTATGTGTTTTGCACTCCTCCAAAGGGGTAATAATTGAGGTGGAATTGGATCAATCTTGGTGTGGCGAGTTGTGGTTCGCCCATGTACACATTCAGAGACTTCGTATTCGTCAGTCGCCACGGCAGAACTCACTAATTTCTTAGCCGCTTTAAACAGATTTAATTGATTCTTTTTGAGCGTAACTATATAGTCATTGCCACAATTAATAATTAACGCTAGCGTTTTTTTTTGACAATGTAGTGCATCGAGGGTAATTACTACTTTATTACCGGAGAGTTCTTGAACGATATCCTGTACGACTTCGACTTCACTTTTCTGTTTGTTTTCCATAACTTGATGTCTCACTACCCATCCATGATGATGACTATAAACGGAAACCATAGTGACAAAGTTTTGGTAAGAGCTGTTGCCACCTGTTAAGGTACTTTTAATGCCTTTTCCGTCCATTGCCATCCATTCTCCTTCGTCTATTGACAATGTTTGTTTACACCACACATTAAAAAGAACTGCTAAAATCTCAAAATCTCATGCTTGAATTATATTTCTAAACGTTGAATCTGATGGAAAGCGAATATCAGGCGGGAGAGCCAATAATTTTATGAGGGTTTTTTCGATGATTTTTTGTAAATTCTACCAAGGGCTTATACCCCCAATATCCCGTGCAACTACCCAACAAAATTATTGTGAGCATCAGCCAGAGTGGATGTCTAATTCCTCGGTTTTTTCGATGGTCTGGAACTAATTTAATCGCTTCTAATAAATTCATTAATTCTTTGTCCTATAGTGATAGTCTTACCCGATGGTAATATCTGATTGCCTCTTCTATGATACATTATTGCGTTGACAATTAATCCACCCTGCTTCTTAAGGGGGATTTAGGGGAATCTGGCCTCGGCTATCAGCGAGAGAGACTACAGGTTTTCGGAGTAAAAACCCGGTTTATGGGTGGGTTTCTGGGGATGGAGAAATTGTTGTTTAATAATCGGCGGTTCGTCTTTTTACATCTCTGCTTTGATTGTTTGTATCCCGCCCTTTTTTCTGTCTACCTTTTTTGATTTGCTGGCTCATTTCTACAAACAAATCTCTGCGTAAATAAGGATAATC
Organism: Microcoleus sp. N9_A1; assembly: GCF_036701795.1. Lineage (NCBI taxonomy): Bacteria > Bacillati > Cyanobacteriota > Cyanophyceae > Oscillatoriales > Microcoleaceae > Microcoleus > Microcoleus sp. N9_A1. The sequence goes on along the minus strand of NZ_JAUBRI010000049.1, from coordinate 17,348 downwards.
GCTTACCCACACGTCGCGGCTGGGAATGTAAATGTCGGAAACTTTGGCGATTCTGCCTAAGTCTTCTATATCTGACATGATTAACATTAATGCTGCTTGGCCGGGGACAATTCCCTGGTGATCTTTTCGCAGGGGTGCTCGCAATGTGGTAGTAAATCCGGTTTTGTCGCCTATTTCTAGGTTGATGCGCGGTTCTAGGTTGTCTACTATTACGAGTTGTCCTTTTTGATTGACTGTTTCTTCTTGACTGGTGATTTCATCTGTGATATAAATATCCAAAACTCGCCCTTGCCAAAAACCACAATATTTATGTTTGCGGCATTCTGCATTCCGCAAACTTGCCCACAAAATTGGCCCCCACAGCCAGTACAAACCAGCTATCAATCCGGTGATTAAAACTAGCGGCCCGACATCGGAACCGACGAAGTTGTAAACTACCAGGAGGAAAACTACGCTGACTGCAGAGATTAACATTCGCCTCAAAAAATCGGGCGGTTTTCCCCAGATATATTTGTATTGCGCTCCCGTGGCGACGGCGGGAATTAGTTCTTTGAAGGTTTCTTGGGTTAGGGGAATTAGCATAGGAGGAAGGAAGAAGGAAGAGGGAAGTTCGGCAACGGATGTAACGGATGTAACGGATGTAACGGATGTAACGGATGTAACGGATGTAACGGATGGAAGTCGGAAGAGGGAAGAAGGAAGAAGGAAGAGGGAAGTTCGGCAACGGATTATGTAACGGATGTAACGGATGTAACGGATGGAAGTCCGATGGAAGTCGGAAGAGGGAAGAAGGAAGAAGGAAGAGGGAAGAAGCTAATCAACCGTAGGGTGCGTCAGGGGGAAAGTTGTTAGTCTGTTGTCAAAACATTCTGCCCTGACGCACCCTACAATAACTCGATCCCCCTAAATCCCCCTTAAGAATGGGGGGACAAGATTCTGATCAAAGTCCCCCTTCTTAAGGGGGATTTAGGGGGATCTAGACTTGGCAATCAGCGAGATTAATCAAAGGTTTAAGGCGATTGTTGAAACTAATAACAACTATCAACTGACAACTGTCAACTGATCGCTAATTACAGGATTTTTTCTAATCCGTAAACGAGCGATCGCAATTCTATGACTTTTCGCACTGATAACAAAACTCCGGGCATATAACAAGCCCGATCGCTCGTATCGTGTCGTAAAGTATAAACTTGACCGGCGCCGCCAAAAATTACCTCTTGGTGGGCAATTAAACCGGGTAAACGGATGCTGTGAATGCGAATCCCTTCATCCGCCACAGATCCCCGCGCTCCGGCTAATTTTTCGCTTTCCTCAACTTCTGGCAGATTGAAAGTTTTTCCCATTTCTGCTAACATTTGGGCAGTTTGAATCGCCGTGCCGCTGGGAGCGTCGGCTTTTTGATTGTGGTGCAGCTCGATAATTTCTACGTGTTCAAAATACTGAGATGCCGTGACGGCGGCTTGTTGGAGCAAAACCATGCCGATCGAGAAATTGGGTATGATCAAACAGCCGATGCTGGCTTTGTCAGCAAATTCAGCTAAGTTTTCAATTTGCTTGCTGCTCAAGCCAGTAGTGCCGACTACCGGGCGAATGCCGTAAGCTATAGCCGATCGCACGTTTTCATAAACTGACGAAGGGTGCGTAAAATCTACCATCACCCCTAACTGCTTTTCCTGAGCTGCTAATACCAGCATTCCTTGCAAGTCGTCAGTGATGGGAACTTCTAACGGGCCGCATCCGGCTAATTCCCCGGCATCGGCGTTGAGGCACTCAGGAGAGCGGTCTACAGCCCCAAATAAGGTCATGTCACTAGCATGGGCGATCGCCTTAATTACTTCGCGGCCCATTTTGCCTGCAGCACCGTTAACAATCACCGGAATCGGAAGTTGATTCGCCATAATCTCAAAAATATCCTGAAAGTTCGATCGACTAAATTTTAACGCTTGTGCGAATTTGGGGAAACAAGGAATGAAAGACAGGATTTGTCGGCAAATCTTCAAAAACCCGGTTCCCATTCGAGAAATACTTTGCCAAATCGAGTAATTAGCTTAAAGAAACTCGGTTGTGGCACAAGTTCTGAAAAAATTACATTCAATCTCATATTAAGCTCAATTCTGTAAGAACAGACTTGTGCAAAGCTAATTTGCACCGACATATTTTTTCTGTGACTGCCAAATTCTCTCGAAATCTTCGATATGTCATGTCTGTGGCAACTGGCCTCAACCTGAGTTCTCAAAACCGACGGGTCAGGATTTTGCCTGCAATGCTTGTGGGCGCGACTGTAACGCTGCTGAATATGGGAGTTCGGCAGTTGGGAGGCCTGCAAAGCTGGGAGTTGGGGAGTTTTGACTCGTTAGTGCGCTTGCAGCCAGATTCCGGCCCCGATCCGCGGCTGCTGGTAGTGGAAATTTCTGAAGCCGATATTCAAGCTTTGGGGAGATTTCCGATTTCCGACAAGACGATCGCTCAAACCTTGGCAAAACTGCAAAAGTATCAGCCAAAAGTCATCGGTTTGGATTTGTACCGGGATTTGCCTCAAGCGCCGGGACACGAAGAATTGCTGGCCGGGCTGAAAGCACCGAATGTGGTGGCGATTTATAAATTGAGGGATTCAGAAAGTGAGGGAGTGCCTGCGCCTCCGGGGATACCGCCCGATCGGGTCGGTTTTAACGACTTCGTGCTCGATCCTGATGGCGTTGTACGCCGCAATTTGCTCTCAGTCTCGCAAGCACAGAAGAATACTGCTTTCTCGTTTTCTGTGCAAGTGGCTTTGTTGTATCTCAAAGACAGAGTGCAGCCGGAAAATAGCCCTGTTCATCCCCACCAAATCAACTGGGGAAAGGCAGAATTTGTGCCTTTAACTTCTAACAGTGGCGGCTATGCAAATCTCGATGCCAAAGGCTACCAAATTCTGCTCAAATACCGTTCTGGTAAGGATGTGGCGCGACAAGTCAGTATCAGGCAGGTATTGAAGGGGGAAATTGAACCAAGCTGGGTTAAGGACAAGATTGTGTTGATCGGGACGACGGCACCGAGTACCAGAGATTTGTTTTTGACGCCTTACAGCCCGGTTAAAAAGCAAAGTCCGAAAATGCCGGGGGTGTTGCTGCACGCGCAAATGCTCAGCCAAATATTGAGTGCGGTTTTGGATGGGCGATCGCTGTTTTGGGTGTGGCCGGAATGGGCGGAAATTTTGTGGAACGGTGCTTGGGCGGTGATTGGCGGGGTTTTGGCTTGGCGTATTGTGCACCCTGTGAGGGCGGGATTGGCTGGGGGTGCTGCATTGATGGGGCTGTTGGGGATTAGTTATGGGATTTTTACTGGGGGTGGGTGGGTACCGTTAGTGTCGCCGACTTTGGGTTTGGTGGTGACTGGTGTGGGTGTCAGTGCTTACAGGAAGCTTTACGATGCTTTTCACGATTCTCTGACGGGTTTGCCCAACCGGGATTTGTTCGTGGATTGCCTGGGGCGGGCGATCGCCAATACTAGGGGCCGCCGCAGCTATCTGTTTGCGGTGCTGTTTCTGGATTTAGACAGGTTTAAGGTGATTAATGATTCTTTGGGTCATTTGGTGGGGGATGAACTGCTGATGTCGGTGGTGCTGCGGTTGAGGGCGATTATTGGCCCCGGGGATACTGTGGCGCGGGTGGGGGGCGACGATTTTGCGATTTTGGTGAGGAATATTGATGTTGACAGTGCTGTGGATTTGGCCGCTCGCATTCACCAAGCTTTAATTGTGCCTTTTGAGTTGAAGGGGCAGGAGGTGTTTGTGACTGCGAGCATCGGGATTGCCCTGGGGGGCGAACCCGCTGCTACTGTCAGGGAACAGCCGGAACACTTGCTACGGGATGCCCACACGGCGATGTACCGGGCGAAGGCTTTGGGAACGGGAAGGTATCAGGTGTTTAATGCTTCGATGCACGCTTTGGCGGTGGAGAGGTTGCAGTTGGAAACTGATTTGCGGATGGCCCTCAAGCGTCAGGAGTTTTTGCTGCACTATCAGCCGTTTGTATCTTTGGCAAGCGGTAGGATTATTGGCTTTGAGGCTTTGGTGCGTTGGCAACACCCGCTGCGGGGTTTGATTGGGCCCATGAAGTTTATTCCGGTGGCTGAGGAAACGGGGGCAATTGTGCCGCTGGGTGAGTGGGTGTTGGAGGAGGCTTGCCGGCAGTTGGGGCTTTGGGAGGGAATGTTTGATTTCGATCGACCTTTGATTATGAGTGTAAATTTATCTGGGAAGCAGTTTGCTCAGCCGGATTTGGTCGATCGCCTGAAGGTGATTTTGGAAACAACGGGTTTGAGTGCCGAGAGTTTGAAGTTGGAGATTACTGAGAGTGTGGTGATGGAGGATGTGGAGTCGGCGATCGGGGTTTTGAAGCAGATGAAAGCGTTAAATGTCAAGTTGGGAATTGATGATTTTGGCACTGGTTATTCGTCGTTGAGTTATTTGAGTCGGTTTCCTACGGATACTTTGAAGGTTGATAAGTCGTTTGTGGGGCGGATGGAGATCGAAAGCGAGGGGGAGAATGTGGCGATCGTGCGGACGATTGTGGCGCTGGCTCACGCTTTGGGTATGGATGTGATTGCTGAGGGTGTGGAGACGGCGGCACAATTAGCTAGGTTGAGGGCGATCGGCTGCGAATACGGTCAAGGTTATTTTTTTGCTAAGCCTTTACCGAGCGAGGCTGCTACTGCTTTGATGGCTTCTGAGCCGCAGTGGTAGTTGTGGGTTATTAGTTATTGGTTATTGGTTGTTGGTTGTTGGTTGTTGGTTGTTGGTTATTGGTTATTGGTCAATACCGTCGCCCGCAAGCATTTTTTTCGCAGACGATCGCACTTTTGAGGTGAACCGTCATCGATCTATCAGGTGCGATCGGCTAGTTTTGTGCGAAACGCGGCTTAATTATCATAAAACTTTACGAAATCATGTAGTGTTGGGAGCGATCGAAAGAGGGCGATCGACTTTAGTTGAGAAAAAGGACTAAAGGGATCTCGCACTTTGTGACTAATTCCAAAAGGGATCTCGACTGTCATTGTGTCATTAGCTCGGCTATAATAGTCCTCGTATCATTATTTAAAGAACCTTTATGCCAGAAGTTGCACGATTTTAGGGAATAATCATCAAAATTTTCTTTGGGGATCATCCACCTCCTCATTTTCACGCAGTTTACGGTGAGTACAATGCTTTAATCGGTATTGAGTATGCCAGAGATTATTGAAGGAGACTTACCGAATCGGGTTCAAAAGCTGGTAATAGAATGGGCTACATTGTACCAGAAAGAACTGCTGGATATGTGGAACAGCCAAGAATTTAGTAAACTTCCACCATTAAAATAACTGGGATTTTTTTTATGAAATCTGAGCGCATTGTTTCTGCTCAAGCTATTGACGGTCGCACCTTGATAGTTAAGTTTACAAATCTAGAAGTGAAAAAATACGACATTTCTAAGTTATTAGAAAATCCGATGTTTGCGACCTTACGCAATCCTGGGTTTTTCAGGAATTTTAGAATTGAACCGGGTGGTTATGGACTGGTTTGGAATGAAGATATCGATATTAGTGAATATGAACTTTGGCAGAATGGCATTAGTTGCACGGATGAGGAAATCGAGCGATATATTGAATCTATTCATCATGTTGCTCGCTGAGAAATAATGCCCGATTCTTCTGAGCGATCGCACTTTGTGACTAATTCCACTCATGGCGATCGACCTTGTTTGACAAAGATGAGTTAAGGGCGATCGCACTTTTTGACTGATTCCAAAAGGGATCTCGACCTTTGTTGAGAAAAAGGGGTAAAGGGCGATCGCACTTTGTGACTCATTCCACTCATGGCGATCGACCGTCGCACTCAAAAACCAACCGTGACTTATCTATCTGGAAGAAGGCGCTAGTTTTATACAGAACGCGGCCTAATCTTCAGAAAACTTTACAAAGATCGGATTTGAGTCTGGAAAAGTTGACTCAGGAAGGGCGATCGCTATCTATACCACCTTGGTTGTTGTTAAAATAGGAACTAATTCCGCATTGTGCGATAAAAAATCATGACTCAGATGCCTATGCCATCGGTAATCCAAGAACATATTGAAATTACTCCGGGTATTTGTGGCGGTAAACCACGTATAGCCGGACATCGAATTAGGGTTCAAGATGTTGTAATTTGGCACGAAAAGATGGGAATGTCTCCTGATGAAATTGTGTCGCGGTATCCCACAATTAATTTAGCAGATGTATACGCAGCCTTGACTTATTACCACGACCATCTTGACGAAATTCGACAACAGATTCGAGATAGTGATGCTTTTGTGCGGGAATTGCAAGCTAAAACTCCTTCCAAGGTGCAGCAGAAATTGAGAGGGCAGAATCTTGGAAAAGATCCGATTTCATTGTGATGAACAAGTCGAACGGGCGATCGCAGAAGCTTTGAGAAGGCGCGGTATTGATGTTACGACTACACCGGAAGCAGGACTTTTAGGTGCTGCTGATGAAGAACAATTAGCTTTTGCAATTTCTCAAGAACGAGTAATCTTTACCCAGGATGACGATTTTTTGGCAATTCATCAGCGGGGTTTAGAGCATTGCGGTATTGTTTACTGTCACCAAAACAGCCGTTCACTTGGTGAAATTGTGCGCGGTTTGATTCTGATTTGGGAGGTACTTGAACCGTCGGATATGCAGAACCATATAGAGTTTATTTGAAAAGGTCGATCGCACTCACAACCCTAATGAGCGATCGCCATTTCCATATCCCCAAAAGAGCGATCGCACTTTTTGACTTATTCCAAAAGAGCGATCGACCTTCGCCCGTGAAAAAGCAGTTAAGGGCGATCGCACGTTTTGACTTATTCCACTCATGGCGAGCGACCTTGGTTGAGAAAGATGAGTTAAGGTCGATCACACTTTTTGACTAATTCCAAAAGAGCGATCGATCTTTCTTGAGAAAAAGGGGTAAAGGGCGATCGCCGAGTTTACAGCACTATCGTGCATCTGCGAGTTTTCGAGGAGAAACTCTGGATCAGTTTTGATTGAAAACAGTCTGCAAATTACGATAACCACTAATTACTCGCAAAATTTCAATACCTTCTCCAACAATTTGGTAAAAAATGATGTATTCCATCAACGGTATGCCTCGCAAACCAGGAGCAAACTGATCGTAGGATCGGCCCAAATACGGAAACTCGGCGAGATACTGACATTTTTTGCCAAAACCTTCGACAAAGCGATCGCCTGCATCTATGCTTTGCTCTAGAAAATAATCAGAAATTTCCGATAAATCTCGACTCGCATCAATCGTAATAACCAAACGTTTCATACTGCTGCTTCTTTGGCGCTTTGCACTTTCGCTCTCAGTTGAGCTAGCACCACGTTTGCTTCTAACACTTCGCCACGCTGTGCTTGTTCCCGTGCGATGTCAATTTTTTTGCGCGTTGCTTCGGCCCAGACTAAGTATTCTGGGCTACGATCGGCATCGGGTAGCGCAACATCATCAATCAGTAACAGTAAGGCGGTGTTTATCGCTTCTTCTAAAGAGGGGTATTGCCCTTGTTTGACGAGGGTTTCGAGAACTTGGGTTTGGGCTTGGCTAAGGGTGATTTGCACGATCGTATTCGACCTTTTGTTGCAGGATAGTTCTACTTTATCGTAGCAAATCGGCAAGCGATCATTTTTTGGGGAATAGCGATCGCCCATCAGCACTCCCAAGCATCGCACTTTGTGACTGATTCCAAAAGGGCGATCGACCTTTGTTGAGAAAGATGAGTTAAGTGCGATCGCACTTTGTGACTAATTCCAAAAGGGCGATCGACCTTGGTTGAGAAAAAGGAGTTAAGGGCGATCGACCTTTTGACTGATTCCAAAAGAGCGACCTTGGTTGAGAAAGATGAGTAAAGGGCGATCGCACTTTGTGACTGATTCCAAAAGAGCGATCAGACGTTTGATTCTTCTAAAAAACTGCAATTGCATCTGGCAGGTTAGGATTAAAATTGTAAGAACCACCGTTCGGGTAGTAATAGGTCCAGTTCGGGATGAAAGCCTTCAATTGATTTAGATCCATTTCTACAGGCTTGCTATACAAAGGATCGCCCACAATGTACTTTCCATCGTTGGTCTTACCCAAAATTGCAATAAAATGCGGAACATAAGAGCCAGGATGACCTCCGGGAAACTGTGCAGCCCAGGTCGGACTTGACAAGCCAAACATTACTAAAGGATGCCCCTTACTCAAATGAGAATCAAAGTCCCCCCAATTGCGAAATTCTGTCGATGATTTGCCTAGATTCGTAATTCCACCGCGAATTTCCTCAAAGTTAGTCCAAGGACTGTTGTTTAGTTCTGGCATCTTGGCTCGGACACCAGAGACATCTGAAGGCGTAACTCCCAATACTGAAAGTGTCATTGCGAGACTTGATGGACCGCAGTCTGCGCTGTTAGGTGGCTGCTTTCGGAAGTGAATAGATGCAGTGGCTGCACTCTTAGGTAAGCCAGTAGCTTGAGGCGTAGGAGACGGGGAAGTTGGCGAAGATGTCGAGCCTTTTGTCTGAGTAACAACCACTTGCTGACCATTCCAAACCATAATCGCCCGTTCAAACTCCTGACGGAAAACACCACCCCCCTGAGCCTGCACACCAGTAATAGCAGCCCCCACTTGCGGATACTGGCTAGCAGCATACAAAAATTTCTGAGCTATCTCTTGTTCGGGGCTCGATTGAGTCTGAGGTAACTCTCCTAAACGGTAAGCTTTTGCTCGCTGTCCATCCCAATAAATATAGCCACCTTCAAAGTCGGTACGTTTGCCACCATTCCAGTCATATTCGCGCTTAGTGGGGAAGCCTAACCAACTACCAGAACCTCCAAGGTCGTGATATTCCCGTTGCAAATCGTGCCAAAGCGCCACCGCACCATACTGAGGTGTCCAGTGAATTGTGCCATGTTCATAATCTCGAACTTTGCCAGTTGTGCCAAACTGTGAAGTTGTGGCATTGTTGTAACCGCCAGTGGGATTGCCAAGCAACCACCTAGTTTGCTGATATTCGTTATCAATCGCCGTCTGCCAATTTGGAACAGAAACTCCAGGAGGCAATTCACTCAGACGATAAGCTTTTGCTCGCTGTCCATCCCAATAAATATAGCCACCTTCAAAGTCGGTACGTTTGCCACCATTCCAGTCATATTCGCGCTTAGTGGGGAAGCCTAACCAACTACCAGAACCTCCAAGGTCGTGATATTCCCGTTGCAAATCGTGCCAAAGCGCCACCGCACCATACTGAGGTGTCCAGTGAATTGTGCCATGTTCATAATCCCGGCCTTTCCCAGTTGTATTGTAGGGAGATGTCGTGGCATCCCAATACCCGCTGGTGGGATTGCCAACCAACCCGCTAGTTAGCTGATATTCGTTATCAATCGCCGTCTGCCAGTTGCCATTATTTCCAGACTGTGGTGGCGGTTGCACTTGCTGTTGCTGCAAAGGCGGCTTACTTCCAGGGTAGCCACCAGTCCAAGCACTCGGCACCCAATAAGTACCGCCGTTATATCGGAAGCGATACCACAAAGCATCCGGTTTTCCTGTGGTTAAATCGCTAAGCTGTTCGCCGTAAGTCCAACCGTCAAAAGTTAGAGTAGCACCAGTCTGGACAACCAAATTACTTCGATCGCTCGTATTCGGACTATTACGAAGAGTAATTCCATTTGATGACACCACCCAAGCAGTAAAGTTTTCATTAACAATATTGACAGCCCGTTCTACAGGCGTTACTTTCCCTTCACCACCCCAAGTCGTAGGTTTCAAGAAAGCTGTGGGCTGATAAACTTCCCCTATCGTCACACCAGCCAAAGCCAAAGCCGCCGCCATATTCAACAACCCTGCACCCGTCTCCCCATCCCAATTAGGCTCCTTCAAATCAGTCGCCGTAGACTTGAGAATATCAATCACTTGGCGATAACTCAAACTTGGATTCGCCGCCCAAACTTGAGAAACAGCACCAGTAACTTTCGCCGTCGCTACCGATGTTCCCGCCATCGTCCCAACGCCATCTCCGACTGTGGATAACTCTGGATACTGAACACTGCCTCCAGGTGCTAAAATATCTAAACCTCGACCGTAACTGGAATAATCCGCCCGATCGTAAGCTTTAGAAAGTGCAATTTCATCATTAATTCGTTCCGCCGCACCGACAGTAATAATGTTGTCAAATTCCTGCGAAGCTTGACCCAAAACTGACATCACACCGCCATCGTTACCAGCCGCAACTACCAGCAATACGTTATGCTGGCGCGCATATTCGATCGCACTTCTTTCCTCCGGCGTAAATTCATAGCGAGTAGTAACGCTACCGTCGGGATTAACTTGAGTTAAATCTACACTCAGGTTGACAACAGCATTCGGTTGCTTCGACTCAACAGCAGTATTGACAAATTCAACCAAAGATTCTGCCCATTTTCCAGAACCGATCGCCCTTCCAGCCCAAATCGGCGCTTTTTCATTAATACCGTTAATCCCAATACCGTTGTTTTGAGTAGCGGCAATAATTCCTAACACATGAGTACCGTGTTCGTTGCCTTTCCCAGGCTCGATTCTGGGGTCAGCATCGCCATCAACCCTGTCTTGTCCCCAGGTAATTCGCGAGTAGTCAATATCGGGATTATTGCCCGCAAATCCCGTGTCAATGACTCCGATTATCGGCTGATTCTCAGCAGGGAAATCAAACTGTGACGCATCAATTGACTGCAACGGCGGCTGGATGGGGGGTTGAATTAGTCGATCGACCGTTTCTTCTAACCGCGAAACTAAAGTCACTGTATTATCCGAAACAGGCGTTGATTCATTAAAACTCATCAACCTTTGAACCACGCTTTCCAAACGCGCAATCAAAGTCTCGTTGCTGCTATTCCCACCCGGATCGTCGGCACTTCCCAAGTTATTCAAACTTTGTTTCATGCTTTCCAATCGCGCTATCAAATTGGCAGAAAGAGAATAATCTACTTCAGAACTAGCAGGAAAACTATCAACAAATGGCTGGGAATTTTCAGCAGTAGTAGAATCATCCTCAGTTGATTCTTCAACTATCGGCAAAGTCGGCAACGACTCTTTGGGAATCACCACATCACTAACAGCCGCAGTCTCAGAAAATATATCCTTCGTCTGCAGCTCTTCACCTTTGTTAGTAGTCGTCACTGGCATAATTTCCAGATTTGTCTCTTTCGCCGGCAAAAATGGCTTAACTTCAGCAGTCTCTTTAGTCTCAATCGCCGCTTTTGGCTGACTTTCCTTCGCCAACTCTACAGGATTTGTGGCTACAACAACTTTAGTAGTTTCAGTTTTCTCTACCTCAGTTACTAACGCTGGCTGCGATTCCTCTTTCGCCTTAATTTCCGCTGGCAAAACTCCCGGCTGCGATTCCTCTTTTACCTTGATTTCCGCTGGTAAAACTTCCGGCTGCGATTCCTCTTTTACCTTGATTTCCGCTGGCAAAACTTCCGGCGCTGTTTCTACTTTCTCAGTTGATATCGTTGCAGCAACTTCCGTATCAGCAGTAGATGTATCTGGCAAAGTTGTCGCCGGCGGCGCTTCAGTAACTTTGTCTTCTACCTCAGTTGCCGCAGTCGGAACAGGCGTTTTTTCAACTGGTAAATTTTCAGTCGAATCCGTCGCAGTTTCCTTGTCAGCAGTTGGTAAAGTTGTCGTCCCTGACAGCTTTGTATCTAGCTTATCGCTGGTCTCAACTTGAGTCGAATCCCCAGAATTATTCTCAGTATCTTTGACTTCTTCCTCAGTCGTTACCGCTGGAACAGTAGGCTTGGTATCTACTTTGTCGGTTGTTTCAACTTTGGTTGCATCGGTAGTATCTTTGTCGGTATTTGTGGCAGGCGCTTGGTTGTTTTCAGTCTCTTTATCTGAAGTTGATGGCAGCAGAACTTCCTTTTCCAAATCATCAAGCAAATCCGATAGTTCAGCATCTACATTTGGTTTTGGTTCCGGGGTAATGTAAGGTTTCGCATAAGCAATAACTGCCTTGCCTAAATCTGTTGTCCGCCAATCTTTATCCGGGTTAATCACACTATCCAACAAAGCAGTTTTTGCCGTCGCACCCCGCACTTGAAAAATGATATCATTGTAATCCCTGTCACTCCCTCCATCTAACCGCATATCCTCCATCACAAACGTATTGCCTTCCCCCGTCACATCGGCAATTTGACCAAAGTGAAATCCCGCCACAGGATTCGCCATTGCCATAGAAAACAAAGGACGCCCGGCACCGCCAGCAGTCGGATTGTCGAACACAGACTTGACACTACCGTTAGGTACCAACATCACCCCATATTTGCCCCCAGAAGTTACCGCAAAACTCTTGACTCCTAAGTAAACTCCTTCATTGGCATTAGCTTCTCCTAACTCACCAGCAAAACGCGCACCTTCTGTAGCATCATTAATTACTACATGACCTTTCACAGAGTTACTTAAAGAACGTGCAGCTACTTCTTTGATGAATGCTTCCGAACCCGGTTCAAATTTCTCTAAATCGTCCAGACTGAAAAAAGCCAACTCACCTTGGAAAGACCCACCATCAAAGGTGTAGTCTACACTGATTCGACCAGTTGCATCGGCAGTAAATACCCCCGATGTAAAGGGAGAAATTAATTTTTTATCCTCAGTAGGTTCTAGTTCCTTTGTAGTTTCAGCAGTCGCAAGTGAAGTATTTTCATTGTCTGTTTTGGTATCGTCACCGTTGGTTTCAGTATTTTTTTCGTCCTCTGGCTTGCTGGCATCTGTGGAACCAGTAACGGGTTTTTCGGGAGTTTCTGATGTTGCTTCCGCCGCAGTTTCAGTAGCTGCAGCAGGTTTTTCTGGTTCGGATGTTAAAGCTGTTTCTGAGGTTGTGGCAACGGGTTTTTCGGGAGTTTCTGATGTTGCTTCAACCGCGGGTTCAGAATCTGCGACAGGTTTTTCTGGTTCGGATGTTAAAGCTGTTTCTGAGGTTGTGGCAACGGGTTTTTCGGGAGTTTCTGATGTTGCTTCAACCGCGGGTTCAGAATCTGCGACAGGTTTTTCTGGTTCGGATGTTAAAGCTGTTTCTGAGGTTGTGGCTACAGGTTTTTCGGAAGTTTTTGATGTTGTTTCAACCGCAGGTTCAGAATCTGCGACAGGTTTTTCTGGTTCGGATGTTAAAGCTGTTTCTGAGGTTGTGGTAACTGGTTTTTCGGGAGTTTTTGATGTTGTTTCCGCCGCAGGTTCAGTCACTGCTACAGGTTTTTCTGGTTCGGATGTTAAAGCTGTTTCTGAGGTTGTGGCTACAGGTTTTTCAGGAGTTCCTGATGTTGTTTCAACCGCAGGTTCAGAATCTGCTGCAGGTTTTTCTGGTTCGGATGTTAAAGCTGTTAGTGAAGTTGTGGCAACGGGTTTTTCGGGAGTTTCTGATGTTGCTTCTGCCGCAGGTTCAGTAGCTGTGGCAGGTTTTTCTGGTTCGGATGTTAAAGCTGTTGGTGAAGTTGTGGCAACGGGTTTTTCGGGAGTTTCTGATGTTGCTTCTGCGGTGACATTATTGTCATCAGCAGCATCTCCTGTAATGACATCTTTATTAGCAGTCCGTTTTTCCGAAATGGCGGCGCTGTTTGAGGAAAGTGGATCGTCTGATTTTGCACCGGTGAGAGTGTCTTCGGATGATTTTTGAGTGTTAGTTGATACTAAATTCAGCGTGTATTTGATGTCGCCGGTGACTTGTAAAACTTTGAGTGGATCGTCTCCGGCTACTAAGCTGTCAGCGCTAATTGTTTGTGCCGCATTTCCCGCGTTGGTGGAACTGTAAAGTGTTGCGCCGCTATCGTTTAATAAAACGATGTCGGCATTCGCGCTTAAATTGTCGATCGCAAATTTGAAGCTTCCCGGACTGTTAATGTTAAATTTGTAAAGGTCGTAGATATTTGTAGTGTCAACGCTACCTGTGTAGCTGTTGCTGTCAGTCAATGCCCCGATGTTAAGTTCAGCCATTGGTACCCCTGAAAAATAGTTGGTTGAATTCGCCCTTAGAGATATATCTGGAGGAAGTTGAGGGTTTTATGCAAAATCCGGGAAATCGTTACATAAGTTTATATTTGGGGTCGATCGCCCAAAGTTAAGTTCAGTCAAACTACCCCGGAAAAATAGTTGGCTGAATTCGCCCTCAAAGATATATCTGGGGAAAGTTGAGGGTTTTATGCAAAATCCGGGAAATCGTTACATAAGTTTATATTTGGGGCCGATCGCCCAAAGTTAAGTTCAGTCAAACTAGCCCGGAAAAATAGTTGGCTGAATTCGCCCTTAGAGATATATCTGGGGAAAGTTGAGGGTTTTATGCAAAATCCGGGAAATCGTTACATAAGTTTATATTTGGAGCCGATCGCCCTTGCTTTCTCGCATAAATACCAAAGAAACCGGGTTTTTGGCGGTTTCTGCTGTCTGTAACGAAGTATTTGCCAAAACCCGGTTGCTGAGAAAGGAGAGCGTCTGGGGCTGTAAAATTGAAAGTCGTTCCGAGGTAAGTGCGATCGTGCCAGAATTATTTGATGCAGTCGAATTATTAGTGATATCGTTTCCGGTTGCATCGGAATGATTTAACCACAGAGAGCGCAGAGAACACAGAGGAAGACAAGAGAGAGAGATGAATACAGAACGATGAAGCGCGGATTTGATCTGACTCGATTTTGTAATTCCGATGCTACCGGATTTGATATGAAATTGCCGGAAACAAATTTGCAAGCAGGTATTAGAGGGGCAATTGTTGATTGTTATTGTGATGGAACTTACGAGGTAGAATTTAGCGATTGCTCCGGCGAAATGATAGCTTTGTGTACTCTATCGCCAGAGCAATCTTTAGTTGTTTGGAAGGCGAAAGAAAGGCATTAGTTGTCTGTATCTGAGCTATTAGCTGCGACGGTTGAACGTTTTTCAAATGAACGCCAGCAACAGGTTTTAGAGTTGGCGCGTTCTCGAACTCAGAAATAGTCGATCGACTAATGTACCCCTGTATGTCACAATAGAGGACTGTCATTAGAGTAAAGAATTTATTGTGAGTCCTACTGCCGAAGTCAGCAATACCGTAAATGCGGGCGCTCTGCCAACCGTTACCGCAGCCCGCCGCGCTGTTTTTCCCTTCACTGCAATTGTCGGCCAGGAGGAGATGAAACTGGCGCTGCTGTTGAATGTCATCGATCCGAAAATTGGCGGAGTGATGATTATGGGCGATCGCGGTACGGGCAAATCTACCACAATCCGCGCCCTCGCTGACTTGCTGCCAGAAATTGAGGTGGTGGCTGACGATCCTTTTAACAGTCATCCCACCGATCCGGATTTTATGAGCGATGAGGTGCGCGATCGCACTTTGCATCACGGTACAATGCCGATCGCCCGCAAAAAAGTCCAAATGGTAGACTTGCCGCTCGGCGCTACCGAAGACCGAGTTTGCGGTACGATCGACATCGAGAAAGCTTTGGCCGAAGGAGTTAAAGCTTTTGAACCAGGCCTGTTAGCTAAAGCTAACCGCGGCATTCTTTACGTCGATGAAGTCAATTTGCTCGACGATCACTTAGTCGATGTTTTGCTAGACTCCGCCGCCAGCGGTTGGAATACTGTTGAAAGAGAAGGCATCTCGATCCGCCACCCGGCTAAGTTTATTCTCATCGGTTCCGGGAATCCAGAAGAAGGAGAATTGCGGCCGCAGTTGCTCGACAGATTCGGGATGCACGCGGAAATTCGGACTGTGAAAGACCCGAATTTAAGAGTAGAAATTGTCGAACAGCGATCGAGTTTTGACCAAAATCCCTCAGAGTTTCTCGGCAAATATCAGCACGAACAAGATGATATGCAGGAGAAATTGGTGGAAGCTCAGGAAAGGCTAAAATCCGTAACTATCGATCGCGATTTGCGAGTAAAAATCTCCCAAGTCTGCGCGGAATTGGACGTAGACGGACTGCGGGGCGATTTAGTCACAAATCGGGCCGCCAAAGCTTTCACCGCCCTAGAATGTCGCACAGAGGTAACAGTGGACGATATTCGCCGGGTGATGACCCTGTGTTTGCGGCACCGATTGCGGAAAGACCCGCTAGAATCGATCGATTCGGGTTCTAAAGTGACCAAAGTGTTCGATCGAGTATTCGGCCTAGAAACAACCGAGGGGTAATTAATAATTGGTAATTGGTAATGGGTGGTGAGGAAACATTTCCCAAATTTTTAATGCCTCCTTCCCCAGTTCCAATTACTAATTCTCGCAATGGAAAAACGAATTTTAGGATTAGATCCGGGCTTAGCAAATCTTGGCTACGGGGCAATTTCTTGTCAAATTGTACCGGGGAAACAAGATGAAAACAGCGTTTCCATGATTGATTGCGGCGTGATAAAAACAACGCCAAAACAGGAAATGGGACAGCGGTTGAAAACAATTTACGACGATTTGCACGAGGTAATTGAACAGATTAAACCTGATATTGCAATTGCCGAAAAACTGTTCTTTTACAAGATGGGAAATACCATACTTGTAGCCCAAGCGCGTGGCGTTTTGACGCTAGTATTGGCGCAGTGTGGAGTTCCGCTATTCGAGTTTACGCCGGCTCAAATTAAGCAAGCTTTGACAGGTCGCGGTAATGCGGATAAGTCCGAAGTGCAAGAGGCCGTGGCGCGGGAGTTAGAGTTGGCTTATATTCCGAAACCGGACGATGCGGCGGATGCTTTGGCGGTGGCTTTGACGGGTTGGTACGATGATGATATTTGTCCGAAGAAAATACACTTGGAAACAGAAAAAGTTTGATGCAATATCAAATCATCGGCAAATTAAGCACAAATCCGGGCAAGACATCTTCTCCCAATAAACTTACAGGAAATTGTACAATCTCTACTTCGCGAGAAGGGCGATAAATCTCCACTTTTTCGTCTAGAGGATTAATCAGCCAACCCAAGCGTAAACCACTGTTTAGATACTCCTGCATTTTCTCCTGAAGCGGCCGCAGCGGGTCTGGGCGCGAACGCAATTCTATGACAAAATCAGGACAAATTGGCGGAAATTTCTCTTGTTCTTCTGCTGTTAAAGCAGAGCATCTTTCTAAGCTAACCCAAGCGGCATCAGGGGCTCGATAGCCATTATTAGGCAAGCGAAAAATTGTAGATGAACTAAACACTCTGCCTAGCTGCGTTTTACGGTTCCACAAGCCCAAATCTGTAATTAAATAGGCTTCTCGATTGCCGTTAACTTCGCCTACGGGTGACATAATAATGATTTGTCCTTTAGGTGTCCGTTCAAATTGCCAATCGGGAGCATCCCATTAAGGAAGTAAGTATTTATACTTAGTTTAGAAACAGGTAAAATGTTAAAAAATCACACCTCAAG